>JAEZIE010000109.1 GCA_023416175.1 Bacillota bacterium | reverse complement strand
GATCTCCCCCATGTCTTTGACCGTTTCTTCCGGTCGGATCAGTCCCGCGCCCGTAAAACGGGCGGAACCGGGTTGGGTCTGTCCATCGCCAAGTGGATTGTGGACCGCCATGGCGGCCATGTAGAGCTGCTTAGCCGCAAAGAGATCGGTACGCGCGTCGTCCTGGTGCTGCCCTATTGCAGCGATGCGGCAGGCGCAAAGCTTTAAAAGAAACAAGCGTAAGAGAGCGCATCACTTTCGTGATGCGCTCTCTTACGCTTAATCCTGGCAAATCATCTTTTGGAACAGAGGAAAATGATGGGCAAGGCGAGAATATTGAGCAGAAAGAAGATGCCCAAAAAAGCAATCAGCCCGCCGCTAAATATAGAGCACACCAGAAATATCACGCCCTGTACCACCCAAAAGGCCACCCGAAAAACTGACGTCATAGCGAAGAACACAAGCTTAAAGACCAGCCAAACCGGTCCAATCACCAAAAACAACACCAATGCAAGCCCGAATAATCCTATCACAACGCTCTACCGCCCTCTTTTTAATTCTTTTTGAGCATAGCAGAGAAATCCTGTAGAGAAATGCAAAACAGATGAAAATTGGATTAAAATTCCCACGTCAACAAGCCTGGATGCCCACCTCGGCGGCGCCTGAAGATACCAAAAAGGGCCCGGGGCATGTTTGCCCTGGACCCGAAACTGATGCCGCAAGCTATGAGCTATGCGTTTTTCAAAATGTATTTCGCCGTTTTCACATCTGTGACCAGCGTATTCACATATCCCCCACGCAAAGCGCCTAAAACCGAATCGCCCTTGTTCCTGCCCCCAGCCACCGCGATGACCCGCTTGATGTCCCTGAGGATGTTGGGATCAATGCTAATGGTCCGGCGGGCGATACTCGTATTGCAGATTTCGCCGTCCCGATTGAAGTAATTGGCACATACATCCCCTACCGCGCCTTTTTCTATTAGCTCTTTGACGGCTTCCGCCTCGTACAGGCCGTTGCCGCCGATCTCCGGCATGCCGCCTATGCCAATGAGGCAGACGTCCATTGCTGTCGCGCGGTTCAATACATCCTGAATATGTGGCTCAGCCATCAGGGCGTCCTTTAATTCCACCGTACGGCAGAAACAAGGGGCGTTTATGACATAGCCGCGCCCACTGTATTTATCCAGCAGCTTCTGTGCCATAATGTTGGGCTGCATTTCAGAGAAGGAGATGCCAGCCCCCCCTAAAAGCGTGACGATTTCCAGATTGATTACATGCTTGTTTTCCGCCAGGCTGTCTACAAGGATTTCAAGCGTCCGTCCCCACGCGCAGCCGATCTTCATATTGCTGCGCACATACTGTTCAAATAGGTTTGCACCCGCGCGCCCCAGACGTTTCATCAGTTCCTTGGGGTCGTCGTCCGGGCAGTCCACCACTCTGACGTCCAGCAGCTTAAATTGCTCCTTGACCTCTGATTCCAGCGACGTGTTGAATGAGGTGTTGCGGATATCCACAATTTCAATGCGGATAATGCCTTCCGCCTTGGCCTCCTGTATGAGCCTGCCCAGCGTCACACGGGAAATCCCCAGCATCTCGGCCACCTGGACCTGCGTATAGTCCTTCTCATAGAGGTAATACGCAGCCTTCAGCTTGAGCGCATACCGTTGGTCGGAGCTGATCGACATATGACCTCACCGCCTGTTCCTTTGTATGATTGTTTCTACTACCTTTTCGCTGGTAAATGGATGCACCTGCCCAAAGCGTCCGTAACCGCTTCTAAAAACGCTTCTGAAAACGTGGGGTGCGGATGGACGATGTTGGCTACCTCTTCGGCTGTAATTTCCATGGCCATGAGCGCAGCAGCCTCGGTGATCATTTCCGTAGCCAGGCCCCCTACCATGTGAACGCCCAGGATTTCGCCATACTGCTTATCCACAAGCACCTTGACAAAGCCTTCCGTCTCGCCCGAAGCGATCGCCCTGCCATTCGCGGCAAAGAAGAACTTGCCCACCGCGACGTCGTACTTCTCTTTTGCCTGCTCCTCCGTAAGGCCGACGGACGCGGCTTCGGGAAGCGTATATAGACAACCGGGTACATAGTTTAGGTTTACTCTTTCATTATGCCCTAAAGCATTCGCGGCTGCAACCTCTCCCATTTTAAAAGCGGCATGCGCAAGCATGGCACGGCCAAACACGAGATCGCCTGCGGCGTAAATATTGGGGATGTTGGTGCGCATATAATCGTCGGTGACAACCTTGTTGCGCTCAAGCTTGATTTTGTCCTTCAGCTTGCCTAGGCAGGATAGATCCGCAAAGCGTCCGATGGAAAGGAGCACTTTATCCGCCTCGATGGGCTCCTTGCCGCTGACGACAAGTACGGGAAGTTCCCCGTTTTGATCGATCTTTTCTACCTTCGCACCGGTGAGTATGGTTACCCCCGCGGCCTTTAGCGATTTTGCAACGGCGGAAGAAACCTCGCCGTCCAATGTGGCAGCTACTTTGTCAAGCGCCTCCACGATTGTAACCTTGCTGCCAAACGCAGCAAACGCAACCGCGATTTCGCAGCCGATGATGCCGCCGCCGATGATGGCAAGGCGCTTGGGTACTTCGGTAAGATTTAAAATATCGTCCGATGTGATGACGTTCTTCTGCTCCACGCCCGGGATGGGGATGACGCCCGCCACCGAGCCGCCGCAAAGTATGGTATCCCTTGCCTCATATATCTGGCCGTTGCAGGAAATATGCGTTTCGTCCTCCAGTTTGGCCTCGCCTTTGACGGAGTCGATTTTATTGCTGCGGATGAGGGATGCAACGCCGTCGGTCAGCTTCTTGACCACGCCGTCCTTATATTTGACGACGGCGGGCATATCCACCGCAAGGGAGTTTGCGTCCACCTTGATGCCACGTGCGCCCGCATGCCGGATGGTCTCGATACTTTCGGCAGTCTTGATATAGGTCTTGGTGGGAATGCAGCCGCGGTTGAGGCAGGTGCCGCCCACAATATCCTTTTCAAATAACACTACTTTTGCGCCAAGCTGCGCTGCCCGGATTGCTGCGACATAACCCGCAGGGCCGCCGCCGATTACCGCCACATCATAGATTGCGTTTGCCATAAGGATCCTTTCTTTTTGCCTATGCAAAAAGGGCAGGAGAAAACAACCTTTACCCCTGCCCCCATCCATGTATTATAAAATGACTTCGATTGGATTTTCCAGAAGCTTGCGCAGTGTCACCAGGAACTGCGCGGGCGGCACGCCGTCCACCAGCCGGTGGTCGAACGTCAGGGAGAGCCCCATTCTCTTTGCCACAGCGACCTGGCCGTTTTTGAGAACCAGCTCATCCTTGATGCCGCATACGCCCAATATTGCCGCGTTGGGCAGGTTGATGATGGGCGTAAAGGACGTGATGCCGTACATGCCGACGTTGGACACGCTGAATGTGGAACCGGTGTATTCGCTCTGCTGCAGTTTGCCGCTGCGCGCGCGGGCGGCAAGATCCTTCGCCTTAAGGGCCAGCGCTTCCAGACTCAGCTGATCCGCATCCTCGATAACGGGGACAATCAGCCCTTCGTCCAGCGCCACCGCCATACCCAAGTTCACATGACTATGCTGGATGATGGTATCCGCTTCGCCCATGCTGACCAGAAGGCCTTTATGCCGGGAAAGCGCCTTGGCGACGGCTTTTAATACGATATCGTTGATGCTGATCTTTTCTTCGCGGCCTTCGTTGATGGAAGCGCGAAGCTCCAGCAGCTTAGTGACGTCAGCTTCCGTGCTTTCGGTTACGGTGGGAACGAGCGAGGCTTCCGCCATGTTGCGGGCCACAGCCTTGCGCATGCCGGTCATGCGGATAACGGTATCGTCACCCACGGCTTCGACAATGCCTACGCGCAGCACGTCTTCCTTAGTAATTTTCCCGCCGACGCCGGTGCCGGTGATGGCCTTTAAATCGATGCCCTTGTCAGCCGCGATGCGCTTGGCGAGCGGGGTCGCAAGCACGGCCTGTACGTCCGCTCCCACGACTTCCCCATGCTTTCCCGACGGCGCGACAGAGGAAAGTGCAATGCCGTTGTCGGAAGCGAGCTTCTTTGCATAAGGTGTAGCCGCGATGCCTTCGCCGGAAACTTTTTGCGCAACAGATGCTGCTTGTGCGGAAGGCTCCGCTTTCTCAGCGGGAACGGCAGAAGGAGCGGCGGAAGAAGCGGCCTCCGGGATTTTTTCGCCCGGTTCGCCGATATAACCGATGGTCTGTAGCACAGGAACCGTTGTGCCCGCAGGGACGAGTTGGGCAAGCAGCACGCCGGAGTAAGCTGCGGGCTCCTCCATGGTGATTTTATCGGTCTCAATCTCAATAAGCGGATCGTCTTTTTCCACACGGTCGCCCACTTGTTTGAGCCAGTTGACCAGCACGCCCTCTTTCATATCCATGCCGTTTTTCGGCATGATGACTTCAAACGCCATAGCTATACTCCTCCTTCGCTTTTATAGGATCTCGCGAACTGCCGCCTCGATCCTATCCGAGCCGGGAAGCACGCGCTTTTCCAATTCAGGATTGAAGGGGACGGGGCAGAACATACCGCCCACCCGCTTGATGGGCGCATCGAGATAATAAAACGCGTCGCTGTCCACAATGGTGCTCACGATTTCCCCGCCAAAGCCGCCAAATTCGGTGGCTTCATGTACAACCACAACCTTCTTGGTTTTCTTTGCGGTAGCAATGATGGCGTCGGTATCGAGCGGGGAAAGGGTGCGAAGGTCAAGCACTTCGATCTCTTTGCCGGTCTCCGCCTTGATCTTTTCAGCCACTTCCAGCGCCATTAAAACCTGACGGCCGTAGGTGATGATGGATAGATCACGGCCCTCACGCTTGATGTCCGCCACGCCCAGAGGAATGGTGTATTCCTCTTCGGGAACCATGCCCTTGGTGCGGTAAAGCAGTTTGGGCTCTAAGAATATGCAGCAGTTGTCGTCGCGGATGGCGGTCTTTAAGAGACCTTTTGCGTCATACGGCGTGGAGGGCACGATCACTTTCAAACCGGGTACATGGCAGTACATCTGCTCAAGGGACTGGCTGTGCTGCGCCGCGGCGCCCGTACCGCCGCCGTGTGCTGCGCGGATGACAAGCGGCATCGTGACCTTTGCCCCAAACATGTAGCGCATTTTTGCGGCCTGGTTGATAATCTGGTCATAGCAGACCGCCATGAAGTCCGAGAACATCAGCTCCACGATGGGACGCATGCCGGTAATGGCGGCGCCCACGCCCGCACCGATGTACGCGGTTTCTGAAATGGGGGTATCCATGATCCGCTCGGGGCCGAATTCCTGTAACATGCCCTTGGATACGCCAAAGGCGCCCGCATATACGCCGATATCCTCTCCCATAAAGAAGACGTTTTCGTCCCGGCGCATCTCTTCACTCATCGCCTCATTCAGGGCGAGAGCGTAGGTAATTTCTTTCATAGCCATAATTGGTTTCCTCCCTCCCTGTCAATCCGCGTACACGCCGTCGAGCACGTTGGCCGGATCCGGCGAGGGGCTGTTCATAGCAAACTGTACGGCAGCCTCGATTTGATCGGTGGTCTTCTTATCCATCTCATCGATTTGTTCTTTTGTAAAAATCTCGTTTTCAACGAGATAGTTTTCAAAGCGGAGGATGGGGTTGCGCTCCTTCCACCAACCGATTTCATCCTTGGTGCGGTAGAGGTTGCCATCGCTCTTGGAGTGGCCGGAGGTGCGGTAGGAATGCTGTACAATGAGCATGGGCCCGTTTTTGACGATATATTCTCTGGCCTTCTTTACGGTATCGTATACTTCAAGCACATTGTTGCCATCACAGTCCACGGCTTTCATGCCGTAGCCCGCAGCGCGCTTAGAGAGATTCGTCTCCTTAGTGACTTTATCAAGCGGCGTGGACATGCCGTAGGTGTTGTTAATCATAACAAACATCACGGGCAGGCTCCATACGGCAGCGAGGTTCATGGCCTCGTGGATCGCGCCTTCGTTGGAAGCGCCGTCTCCAAAGAATACGACACATACGCGGTCCAGCCCTTTTTTCTTTGCAGTAAGCGCCGCGCCGCATCCGATTGGGCCGTTTGCGCCCAATATGCCGTTTGCGCCAAGCACGCCCTTATTAAAATCACAGATATGCATGGAACCGCCGCGCCCACGGTTTAGCCCTGTTTCCTTGGCGAGGATTTCCGCCATCATATGGTTGACGTCGCAGCCTTTGCCGATTGCTTCGCCGTGGCCACGGTGGGTGGCAAGCATATAGTCGTCGTCATGCAACGCATAGCCGGTGCCGATACCGGTGGCTTCTTCCCCGATGCCAAGGTGCGTCGTCCCGTGGACCATGCCCTTGCTAAAGAGTTCGAACACCTTTTCTTCAAACTTCCTGACGACCATCATGCCTTCCATCATGCGTTGGAGAAGGTCTTTATCATCCTTGTAACAGTCTTCCGGGTTTGTGCAGGTAAACGTATCAAGCTTTGGATTCGTCAAAACAACCACTTCCTTACAAAAGTAAACTATATTTTCAAATGTGTCCCAACGTCTTTATTCTATGCCTTATCTTAACCAAAGTCAACTTAATTTATATAAGTAAAAATAACAAAAAAATACGCTGCCGCCGCAGCATATCAGCAAAGTTATGATACGAATTGACAACAATCCCACCACCCGTGAAAAAACCGGCCGTAAGACCAAATTTGCTTATGAAGGCAAATCCACTGGTACTTACGGCCGGCCTAGAAAAGTTTCCTTCATGCTCTTATTTGACGAAATCGATTGATAAGTACAATGAGGGCGTCCATCGCTTGCACTTCGTCATCGTATTTCTCGGTGATTTCCACCTCTTCGTTCGGGCAGAAGGAAAAGATGCACATCCATCTTATAAGAGTCCGGATAGCTCCCTTTTGAGATACGCCTTCACTTCATCTGCGGTGGGCAGAGCCTTGGCGGCTTGCGCCAGCTCTTCCGCCTTTTGTACCGTCAAAACAGACAAAAGTTTTTTGATGGGCGCGACGGAAGCTAGGCCCATGCTTAGTTTGCGCATGCCAAGCCCCACCAATACGGCGGCGGCAAGCGGATCCCCGCCCATTTCACCACATACGCCCACAGGCTTGTTCAGGCGCTTAAACTGATCGACGACATAGCCGATCAGCCGGAACATGGCCGGATGATAGCTCTGGTAATACTCCACCAATGCCGGATTCATGCGGTCCACCGCTGTCATGTACTGGCAGAGGTCATTGGAGCCGATGGACGCAAAATCCACCTCCTGGGCCGCAAGGTCCGCGATGAGCGCGATGGAGGGGATCTCCACCATGATGCCCAGCTTGTAGCTTGTGGAGAACGGAATTTCTTCTTTGGTGAGTTCCGCCTTGGCCTCCTCGATCATCGCTTTGGCGCGGCGGATATCGTCCAGGCTTGCGACCATGGGCAGCATGATCCACAAATTGCCGTGCATCGAAGCGCGCAGCGCAGCGCGAAGCTGGGTGCGAAACAGCTCGGGATATGAAAAACAAAGGCGCAGAGCTCGATTACCCAGGAATGGGTTATCCTCCTTGGGGAGCTGCATGCTCTTCAATTGCTTGTCCCCGCCGATATCGAGCGTGCGCAGGATCACGGGACGGTCCCCATAGATTTCAAGCACCTTGCGGTAGGTGATGTATTGCTCTTCCTCGGTTGGAAGCTGCGTGCGGCCCATGTAGAGGAATTCGGTTCGGAACAGACCAACACCGTCGGTGTAACGGCTGCCGTCAAGTTCCTCTTTTCCGGCTGAGCCGATGTTGAGCTGCACGTCCACGCGCACGCCGTCGGCAGTTAAAGGCTGGGCGTCCAAAAACTTCTTGGTTTCGGCTGTCTTCTCACGGTAGGCTTCCATCTTTTTCGCATATTCATCGAGTTCCTCGGGCGTGGGTTCCACGACAACGACGCCCCGGACCGCGTCCACAATAACGGTCCCGCCCTGCCGTAGGCAGGTGAGTACGTTCGAGATGCCGAGAACCGCCGGAATTTCATAGCTTCTTGCGATTATGGCAGAATGCGAGGTGGAACCGCCGACCTCCGTAAGGATGGCGAGCACCTTTTTGCGGTTGAGCGTGGCGGTATCCGAGGGGAGGAGGTCCTCGGCGACTACAATAGCATCATGTTCGAGCGTGGCAAGGTTTTTTTCCTCCACGCCCTCCCAGCAGCGGAGCAGCCGGTTACGCACGTCCCGAAGGTCCGCCGCGCGTTCGCGGATGAGTTCATCCTCCAAATTTTCAAATATTTCGACGTAGCGGTCATAAATCCGGGATATCGCATAATCAGCGGAATGGAGTTCGTCCTTCACCATTTCGACGATCTCCTCTTCCATAGTGATATCGGTCAATATGGCCTGATGCGCGACGAATATATTCGCCTTATCCGGGTCATCCTTCTCCAAGCGGGTAACGATATTCTCCAACTCCGCTTCCGCAGCTCTCTTCGCCTCATGATATTTCGTTACGTTGGCTTCCACTTCGTCCTGCAGAATATGGCGCGCTGAGATATCCGGCACAAACGGTTTGAAGAGATACACTTCGCCAATCGCAATACCCGGGGAAACCGGGTTTCCTTTTATCATCATGCCTTGGGTCCTCCGTCCTCTTTATTCTTCACAGCGCTGCAGGTACATCTTTTGATAAGCGCCTTCTCATTCCGCCACCGCCGGTTCTACTTCTCTACGCTTAAAGCTCACTGCACGTTTCAGATTCTATTCTGCCTACGGTAACCAAAAATTCACATTGCCTGTCAGGCAAATGGAATCCACAATCAGACTTTTTTGACGACCTCGTCGGGCATCTCGGCGCTGCCCTGTCCATAGTATTTGAATACGTTAACGGCCTGCTCCACCTGCGCGGGCGTCATGGACGGGACATTCCCCGCAGCTTTTGCGATGAGGTATGTCTTTGCCGCCTCCTCCAGATAGACGCAGGCATAAAGCGCTTCTTTCAGGGATTTTCCCACCGCCATCACGCCATGGTGCTTTAATATGACAGCAAGCTGGTCCCCCAGGTTGTTGACCGTTTCAATGCCCATATCAAGGCTTGCCGCAGAACTGAACGGGCAGACCTTCACGGGCCCTTTGGTGGCGTTTGCAAGGGTGGTTACCACCACCGGGAACTCATCCTGCACAAGGCCGATCGCCGTGGCATAGGCCTGATGCGTATGGATGACACCATTGATGTCCGGCCGGTGCTTGAATACATACAAAAGCGCCTGGGTATCAACAGAAGGCTTGCGCGTGCCTTCCTTAATGTTGCCTTCGATGTCCATCACCAGTACATCTTCGGGCACCATATCCGAATAAATCATGCCGGATGGGGTGACCAAAATATCCCCGTTTTCCATACGTGCGCTGACATTGCCGCCCGAAAGCGCGACTAGGCCGTACTTGTCCAGCGATATGCCTGTTTTAATGATCTCCTGTTTTTGCTGCTCGTGCATATATGCCTCCTAAATAAACTAAAACGATCCGCCCGAATCTCTGGTTTGCTCTATGAAAAACGGATCGATCTCGACTTCCTGCTCCGCATTCTGAGCCCTGCGGCATCCGGGGAGCCGCTTTCCTTATTATCCGATGCAAGGAAAGGCTTGTCAAGAAAGCGGAATGATCTGCTGGCTGCTAAAAAGCATTGACAATTTTTAGTACTATGTAGTACAATGCGATATAGAAGGAGTGATGGATTTGCCAACCAGAAACGGAGGATTTTTCATATCCCAGATAAAGCAGTTGCAGGACAGGGTGTTTGACGCGCTTTTGCGCCAATCCGGCATTCAGGAGTTTAATGGAGCCCAGGGCAGAATTCTTTACGTTTTATGGCAGGAGGACAATCTGCCGATTGTGGAGTTGTCCAAACGCACGTCTTTGGCAAAAACCACGCTGACCAGTATGTTGGATCGCATGGAGGATAACGGCTTTTTGTTGCGCGTCTATGACGAAACGGACCGGCGGATGATCCGCATTGTATTGACTCCAAGGGCGCAAGAGCTGAGTGAAAAATATTATGAGGTCTCGCGGATGATGGTTGAGCTTTTTTACAAGGGCTTCTCAGAAGAAGAAATTGAACCGTTTGAGCGTTCACTCGAACACATTCTAAAGAACATGAAGGACGCCCTCTGATACCCTATTTTCCATTTGTTTCAGCTTTGATTGCAGGAGGAACTTTCCATGGATTTTTACACAGCTGTTGCTCAAAGAAGAACGGTCCGTGATTTGCAGGACAAGGAAATCCCAACAGAAATCCTTCATCGGATACTGGATGCGGGACTTAGGGCTCCAACCAACGACCATTTGCGCAGTTGGGAGTTTGTCGTCTTTACCGATCCTGCCGAAAAGGCGAGAATTATTCAAAAGATCCCCAAGTCATTTTCCAAAGACCAGGTACAGGAGTTTATTGAGAGCTGCAACATGAGCGACCCAATCCAGCGGGCCATGTATATGCAGGGAGTCCCCAAGCAATACGCCATGCTGTATCGCTCCGGCTGCCTGGTGCTGCCCTTCTTCCGGCAGGAAAGCCCGCTGTTAAAACCCAAGAGCATCAATGATCTCAACGGCTTCGCCTCTATCTGGTGCTGTATCGAAAATATCTTTTTGGCGGCCGCCGCCGAAGGCTTAGGTACCGCCTTTCGCATACCGTTTCCCAATGAGGTTTCGTATTTGAAGGAGGCCATTGGGCATCCGGATAATTATGTGATGCCCTGCTATATCTCCATCGGCTACCCAAAAGAAGACGCGGATAATACAATACAGCATGAATACAGGGCGGCGGATAAGATTCACGTAAACAAATGGTAGTTCATTGAAAAATGTGAGGGCACGCTTTATCAAGCATGCCCTCCCTCGTTTTTGTATCAGAAACTTGTCGGTATTACTCTCGCACCAGTTTGATTTTCCATTGTGGCTCCCTCTGCATAACGTAATCATCCAGCAACGCTCCGCCGCGGAATGTGGAGAACAGCAGACCGCAGAGTATGAGGTTGACAGCATTCTTACTATGCCTGGGCGGCGAGGTTCCACATGACGCCGTACTTGTCCACCACGATGCCGTAGCAGGGGCTGAAAAACGTCTTTTGCAGCGGCATATACACCCTGCCTTCCTCGGACAGCACCGCAAACGCTTGCCGGACTTCCTCTTCACTGCATTCCACGACAATCGCGACGCGTTCGGATTCCGCATCGTTGATATCACCAAACGAATCCGACATGCGGATGAAGTTATCCCCGAAACGTAACGTCGCCTGCAGGACCTGCCCCTTTTTCTCCTCCGGTATCGGCGGCCCGCCGGGAGCATCCCCATAACGCATCATCTCGATCACGTTGGTGTTGAACGCACGGCTGTAGAGTGCGATGGCGTCATTGCACTCGTTGCGAAAGTACAGATATGGCCTGATTTGCATAAGTCTTTCTCCTTATTAGCGTTTCTTCTTTGCCTCGTATAGCCGCGTATTTTCCTGTACGCGAAACCGGACGATCTCCTTCACAAGCTCAAGCGGGATGGGCTTGTTGTACGGGAACTGTATTGCCCCTTTGGAAGTTTCATATTCACTCAGCTTGTCCGCAAACATCGCCACGCCGTTTGCCCCGGGGTAAAACCCGGTGTGGTTTTTATTTGCGGCAAAGTGCACCAGGTTACCGTAATGGGCAAACGTGGCCATTCCCCAGCTGATTTTCTCCTGCGCCCCAGGCGCGGCCTCCCGGATCGCCCGGCGAAGCGTTTGCAGCTTTTCCTGTACTTCCGGCGAAAACTGTCCGATATACTCCCCCACCGGGTCCGACTGCTCTCCCAGAAACGTACGCCCCTGCGCGTGCAGTTCGGTTTTGAGGGCCGCAAGCGAATTGGGACCTATGCCGTGCAGATTGGCTACTTCTTCTTCCGTATGGGAGGCAAGCTGTTCGAGCGTATGGATTCCTGCGTTATGAAGGGCCCTTTGGGCGGGCTGCGCCAATGTTTGAAAGATTTCGTCCATAGTCTCCCCCTTCTGCTTTTGCGTTTTATCGCAAAAGGCTCTTGCTTCTATATTACCCGAAAACAAGCCGGTATCCCATACACAATCAAAAGCCTTATGTCAAAATCAGGCATGCTCAGAAGGTATCGGCACTTTCAGCGCCGACGGAATATTTTTTATTGTGGGGAACTGCGTGCCCCCGAATGGTACATTCGGGGATCTTATAAGGACTGATGTGCAGTCGCTGACTGCACAACCGATCCCCACCCCCCTTTCTTTTGACGGACTCAAGCCCCCACCGGTACAGGCAGGTGCTCCATCTGTCAAAGAACGGGCGCTACAGCCCTCCGGAGGCTTCCAACCGCCGCCAGCGGCACGGGTTGTTCCTGTAATCCTCGAGAAAGTGCCGTGCGGCACTTTCTCAACAACAAAGCGCCCGCCCGGGTAAGGAGGGGGGGGCGTTTGGGGGTGGG
>JAEZIE010000089.1 GCA_023416175.1 Bacillota bacterium | reverse complement strand
TGACAAGGTCCGCCTGCGCCAATGAGACCGGTATTTTTCCAACCGCCTGCGTGGCGTCCACATGGAACACCGTATTGGGTTGACGGGCTTTTAAGAAGCTGCCAATTTCGTCAATGTTCTGTACTATACCGAGCTCGCTGTCCGCATAGCAGCAGGAAAACAGCACAGTATCCCGACGAAGTAGGCTGTTTAGCTGCGCAAGGTCGATTTTGCCGTCGGGTAGGATATCCACATATTCTATTTCATAGCCCGCAGCCTGCAGCGCGCCCACCGCCCCGTGGATGGAGGAGTGCTCCAGAAAAGTGGTGACAATATGCTTGCCACGTCCCTTGTAATACTGTGCAGCCCCCTTGATCGCGAGGTTATTTGATTCCGTGGCGCCCGAAGTATAGATAAGCTCCCGGCCGGTTAGGCCCAGAAGCTCCAATATATGTGCTGTACTTTTGCTCAGCCTTTCCTCCGCCAGCTTCCCAAGCGCATGCGGGGAATTGGGATTGGCTAGGTAGTCTTTAGCCGCCTCGCAAAAGGATGTTAAAACCTCCTCCCGCACGGGGGTATTGGCGGCGTAGTCCAAATAGGTCATGTAATGCGCCTTCTTCTTAAACGGCCCCGCCGCAAAAACTGCGGCGGGGCTCTTACTTCATAGTATACTGTTCCTTCGCGCGATTGTACAGGGTTTGTGCTACGGCAACGTTACTCGTACCGAAGCGCCTCAATGGGATCGAGACGCGCCGCCTTGTTGGCAGGATAATAGCCAAAAAACACGCCGATGGCCATGGAGAAGCCGACCGCGATCAGTATAGACGCAACATCCGGCCCCACTGCAGTGCCAATAAGGGAGCTACCGAAATACCCGAGCGCACCGCCCAACACGACGCCGATTGCACCGCCGATCATGCAGACGATGGTGCTTTCCACCACGAACTGGATGCGGATGTTCGCGTTTGTAGCCCCCAGCGCCTTGCGTGTACCGATCTCACGCGTACGCTCAGTAACCGAAACCAGCATAATGTTCATTACGCCAATACCGCCCACCAGCAAGGAGATGCCCGCTATGATGGAGAGCGCGATGCTGATCGTGCCCATCACGGTATCGACCTGATTGAGTATGTTCTCCATGCTCATGGCCGTTGCGCGGAACTTATCGTTCTTCTCATAATAACGGTTGAAAAAATTCTCCAGCTGGGAAACGAACGCCGCCGTATCCTGCGTATTGCGCGTGGTGACAATAAAATAATCGTACCCATCAGGTGAATTGTTCATGCGCTTGACGGTGGTAATGGGCACCAGCAAGTCCGTGGAAATATCCTTTTCATTGGCGGTGGAAAAGGACATGCCGGTCTGGACGTATTTATAAACGCCGACAATATTGAAGGTATAGGCGTCTTCGCCCACGGTAACCTTCAGTTCCTCCCCCAGTGCGGACTGCGCATTGCCCTTGAACATGTTATTTACAAGCTTATCGGATACTACAGCGGAATTCCTTAAGCCATCCATGTCCCGTTCGGTGATTGTACGGCCAGCCACAAGCTCTATGTTGTTTCCTTCCGTATAAAAGGTGTTCACACCAGAAATGCTGACGTTTGCGTATAGCCTGCCTTCCTGCGCGCGGCCTCTGCCTGCAGATTCCGCCATGCTGACGCCGGCGACCTCGTTGGGATAGCGAAGCAGCAGGTTCTCCATCATTTCATCAGTCAGGCGGCTATCATCGTCCGGGTTGGCGGGCTGTGCAAACATGCCGCCAAACCGGTTTCCCGAGGCATCCTCTTTGCTTTGCAGGTATACATAGATATTGGTTGCACCAAGAGACCCCATAGAATTGGTAATGGCGCCGCTTAAAGAGTTACCCACCGTCAGAATGGCGATAACGGACGCGATGCCTATGATGATGCCCAGCATGGTTAAAAGCGCGCGCATCTTGTTTGCTTTTAAGCCTTCTAGCGCAAGGCGGATGTTTTCCCCTAAATTCATACCTTATCCCCCGCCGCGCCCTCATAGTACAGCATGCCGTCCCGCATGGTCAGCATGCGCCCCGTCTCCTTTGCAAGCGTGGGGTTGTGCGTGATGAGTACGATTGTCTTGCCATGTTCCTTGTTGAGCGTATGGAATAGATCCATGACCAACCGACCGGTCTTGGAGTCGAGGGCACCCGTCGGTTCATCCGCAAGGAGCATGGCTGGATCGTTCGCCATGGCGCGCGCAATGGCGACGCGCTGCTTCTGGCCGCCGGAAAGTTCGTTGGGTTGGTGGTTCATGCGGTCGTCCATTTCCACCATTGCAAGCAGCTCTTTTGCTTTCTGGGTACGCTCACGCGCGGGAACGCCCGCATACAGCATGGGGAGTTCCACGTTTTTTAACGCGTTGGTCCTGGGAATGAGGTTGAAGTTTTGAAACACAAAGCCAACCTTTTTGTTACGGATGGCGGAAAGCTCCACATCCTTTGCTTCCTCTATGACGGTACCATCCAGCTCATAGCTGCCTTCCGTCGCCCTGTCCAACGCGCCGATCAGGTTCATGAGCGTCGATTTGCCGGAACCGGAAGCGCCGACTATGGAAACGAACTCCCCGCGTTCAACCGTCAGATCGATGCCGTGCAAAATCTCCAGTTCGTTCGGCAGGCCGATATAGAACCGCTTGATGATATTTTGCATGCGGATAATCGTTGTTTGCATGCTTCCTCCGTCAACCGGCCGCCGCCATATTAAACGCTGGGTATGCGCTTAAATCTACGATGGTCAATTCCTGGTCAAGCTTCACTAAATACTTATCCGGTGTGGTTACAACCATGGCACCCGGGGCAATCTCATCGCCGGAGATGATAACGTCGATATCATTCTCCTGCCCCTGCGTGACCTTCACCTCGCGCAGCTTATATTTCCCGTTTTGCTGCTGTTCGGCAAAAAGCACAGAGTTTTCGCCGTTTTCATTTTCATAAATGGCGTCATAGGGTACATAAATGACCCCCTGCTGCTGCGCGATGATGTAATTGAGCCGTACGCTCATGCCGATGCGAAGGCCGGTATCCTTACTTAGCACCTCAACCTCGGTTGCAAACAGCACGTCGCCCGTGGTATCCGTTTCGCCCCTTGCGTTTTTGTTGGAGGTGGGCGCAATGCTCGTGATGCGTCCGTCAAACAGCTTATCTCCCGTGGCGTCGGATTTGATGGTAACAGGCATGCTGACCTTGACCGTGCCAACGTCGTACCCCTTGACCGAGGTTTCCACAACGAGGTTATCGGTATCCTCAATCACAAACAGCAACCCCGCGCCGGAAGCGCCAACCGTGGCGTATACCCCAGTAATGGTGCCAGCAACGGGCGCTTTGATCTTAGTTTCCTCCAAGTCCTCCTGCATCTGCGCCAAGGATAATACGGCACTGTCCGTATTTGCGTTGATTTGCGCGGTGCTCAGGGCGTTTTTGCTGGTTTGCAGCTGCGTCTTGGCGCTATATTGCGCGGCCTCCAGCTGCTGCTGCGCAGTAACATAGGCATTGTAGGCGGATTCTATCGCAAAGCGGTATTCTCTCAGGGTATTGCCCGACGTATCATACTGTTCCTCGACCGCGTCACGGTTTCGCATTGCCTGCTCCAAAGCAGCCTCAGCAGCTTGTATATCCGGCAGGCTTGAGGGAGATGCAGCATTTGCTGCATCCAACGCTCTTTGCGCTCTATCAACCGCATCTTCCGCTTCGTTCAATGCGTCATCAACGGTATCATCATAATTTTCATAGGTACGAATCGCTTTCTGCCAGTTGTCATATGCGACCTGTACGGCGTTTTCCGCGCTGATGATGGAGGCGTTGAATCCTCCATCCAGAGCTTCTTTGGTAGAATTATAGCTGTCCCGAGCGGATTTCACCTGCTGCGCCGCAACCTCGGCGGAAACGCCTGTTGAGACTTCCTTCGCCTTAATCTGATCCTCCAAAGCGCTGCTGTCCAGCTCCGCCAGCAAGTCGCCGACCTTCACCACATCACCAACCTTCACATGCACCGTCTGCACGGGATAGTTTTGCGTGGAATAGACGTATTCGCTTGTAGCGCTCTCCACCGTTCCGGTAGCGCTGATGGAATTTTCAAAATCCTGATAGGAAAGCACAAGGGTATCCGACTGCAAAAGTATGTTTTGGGCCTGCTTGCCTATTTGCGAGCAAGCGAAAAACAGCCCGGCAATGACTAGCACAATAACGCCCAAGATAATCCAGCGCTTGGTATGCTTGCCTTTTTTTCCCGTGCTATTCCGCTGTTTGGGACTGCGGGCCTGCTTGATGTTTTCCTCCTGCTCAAATCCCTGTTGTTTGGTCGCTTCCATGTACCACTATCCCCTATACTTTAAAATCAATATTGCAACGGCATAGAGCCGCAATGAAAAAATTATATACAGCAATCTTGAACAGAATATGAACGTGCTGTTTTTTTCTATCAAGCGCGGTATTTCGTGCTATTGTCTACTATATCGCTTTCAGGCAAATAGTCAATTACAATGAATGTTTAAATGATCATAAAAAGTGCCTATAGATATTGATGATGCCTTACACGTTTGAACTGAAAGGCAATGCGGAAGATGCGAATGCGTTTACGATAAGCTGAAGAATTCTCCCTGCTTGCAAACGTTGCGGATGTAAAATCCCTCGTCATCCACCCGGCCAGCACCACCGACTCCCAGTTGACCGATGAACAGCTTTTTGAAAGCGGCATCAAGCCCAATACCGTGCGACTTTCCATTGGTACAGAGCATATTGACGATATCCTTTACGATACCGAACAGGCGCTCAGCTAAAGTCCGTTTCAGCCATTTACTAGAGAAGCCCTGTGTTCCTTTCGGGAAACGCGGGGCTTCTTGCATTTTTGTGTGGAAGCTCTTGTTCCAGCAGGAAAGCCAAACCTATATATACATGCATCCGCTATTGACGTTTCTTTTTACACAGCATAATATGAACTGCGTTGCCTCTATGAATGCCGTGATTTCCTGCGGTATTTATCAAAAAGAATCGCTGCTTGACTGCAGCATAGCCGTTTATCAATGGAACCAAATAAGAGGAGTTCTGGAGGATTGCTATGTATTATTTTGAAACGATATTTGATATCGCCTACATGATACTCGTCATCACGCTTGGCATAATCATGCTCCTAAACGCCAAAGGAAACAGTAAGTATTCCCTGTATGGCGCAATGGCGGTGATACTGGGCGCAGGGGATGCGTTCCATTTGGTGCCGCGTATCTATTCCATGTGGAGCCCCGGCGGATTTGAGGCAAATGTGGCGGCGCTTGGCATAGGAAAGTTGATTACCTCCATTACCATGACCGTATTCTACGTGCTGCTCTATTATGTGTGGCGCAGTCGCTATGGAAAGGTACAACAAAGTGGCCTCACGTTTACCATGCTGGGGCTTGCCGCTGCGCGCATTGCTCTATGCCTGTTCCCGCAGAATGGCTGGGGTCTTTTATCCGCTCCTCTTTCCTGGGCGATCTACCGCAACATCCCGTTTGCCATCATGGGCGTATTGATGATCGTTCTTTTTTACAGGGAAGCTAAGGTTGCGAATGACTTGGCTTTTAAAAATATGTGGCTGGCCATAACCTTGAGCTTTGCGTTCTATATACCGGTTGTCCTGTTTGCGGACCTATTCCCGCCGGTGGGCGCGCTGATGCTGCCTAAGACGATTGCGTACGTATGGATTGTATGGATGGGATTTCATGAAATGAGAGTGAACCGAGCAGCTTGATACAAGTCTATAAACAGCCATCCTGGCAATACGAATCAAAAAACGATACAAGGAGCAAACACGCAAATGTGCTTGTTCCTTTTTTATTGATACGGCATACTAATCTGAGAGAGTCATTTCCTCCAAGAGGGTGAACTCTCAAGAGATTCTATTGCCGCAATGGAGTGAAACAATGAAACAGCATACAACGAACTATAAAAATACATTTATTGAAGTGGCTGAGGATTGTCCGGCAACAACAGGCCAAACACCGCCTGAAAAGGACTCAAAAACGACAGCACAGCTTCAATTTGAAATGCTGATAAACGCTCCATATCAGTTTACTTCGGATGATGTTGTCTATGAATCAGATGGCAAGCGTAAAGGGATTACCCGTGAAGCTTTTTTTTCAAAAGGCCAGCCTTGCCTTCGTTCCTCTGCCCTCTCCAAACGCTATGGTTGGGGCATTCATTGCGACGATAACGGTAAAATTGCGCTCTATGCCGTTGATTCAGGCGACTATCAGCGGCTTGCCGCCGATGAAAAAGTTAAGCATATAAAAGCCATACGGTCCAGCAGAAAATAGAAGTTCTATAGCAAGCCGCAACGATAGGGCAAAGCAGCCCGGCAATGCGCCGGGCTGCTTTATCATCCACTTGTTATACCGTAATGACCTTGCCCGCCCCCTGCATGCGGGAGAGGATTTCGTACATGTTGCTGACTTTTCCAGCAGCAAGCTGATCCGTAAGCTGATAGAAATTGAGACATGCCCCGCAAACCAGAACCTCAGCACCTTTATGAATCAAGGCGTTAATGCTGTCGACCACCTGCTGTTCCCCGCCTGCAGGCAGTTTCACGCCGCTATTCATAAACAGAACGCTTGCAGGGATGTCTTCGCTTTCGCTTAATGTATAAAGGAACATCTTCATCAAGTTATACCCCAGGTCTTGGTCTCCCTCACCCACATGGTCCTTTCCGATAAATACCACGTATCCGGCACCGGGGGCGCATTGGATATCAGCAGGCATTACGTTCTCCCCCGCTTTGCCCTCTCCAGCAATCCGTACTTCGTAGCCACCCTGCGTCTCGCGGGATTGCATTTCCATTTGGTTAGCCTGGGCAAGCCGTGTGAGGTTCTGCACTGCAATGTAATTGTCCACCAGGATCGAAAGCTCGGTTTCTCCAGCATCCAGCTCTTTTTTCGCTAAAATGACCGGCTTGGGGCAAAGAAGCCCGCGCGCATCGATTTGTTTTGCCATATAATTCTCCGTCTATTTTACTTGCGCTTATTTTACCACTCAACAATTTTTAATTACGCCAATGCAGGTTGATGTTTTGCAGCTTTTGAAACCGCCATGACATATCGAACCAACGTATAAACAACCAATGCCGCCGCAATGACCGTCAGCACCGTTGCAACGATTGAAAGCGCCGGAATGGGTGTGCCTGCTTTATTATAAAATCCCACTAGCTGCTTGCATGCAGTGGCGCTGATGACGAACGGAAACGTAAATGCCGAATAGCTCGGGTAAAACTTCAACTTCAGAAGCCTGGGCAGAGCAGCAAGCACGGCTAAATACAACACCCCCGCCACTACTGCAAGAACAAGAAGCAGCGCCCGGGACTTTTCAGGAGCGGAATTCAAGTATCCGGTCAGGCACAGGCTGGCAGGCGCTGCGAATATACAAAATAGCGGGCGCGCAGGCTCAGGGATTTCCTTGTGCCTGAGATAGCGATATCCAATCAGTCCTAAAAGGACGATCAGGCAGGCGATACCAAAATAGAAAAGACCAAGCCCAAATGGCTGCATCGAGAATGCGGGCGCCGTCACACTGCCCACTACAATACCGACATATACGATGAAGTAGCTTGTAAATACTTTCTGCATTTGCAGCTTGAAAACGAATGTGATGGTAAAATAGACGATCAGCGCCGCGTGTAGCGCTATGGCGATCCACCAGCCCCAAGCGGCTACGGCCCCCAGAATAGGCTTAGCGTAGACGCTTAAAAGCATCATGCCCATGGGAAACGTGCCGAACACACCCGCCAGTATGGGACTTTTCATATCCTCTTGAAACGATGCGGGCAGGACGAGAAATTTCCATACCAGTATCACGAATAGTACGAAGGAAACGACGCCACAAATTGTGCGAAGCCATTCCCCGTAACTTTGCAGGAGGTTCCCCAATGCTGCAAAGCCCAACATAACGCCGGAAAGCGTGAGCGGAATTGCCTGAAGCAATTTTTTCATTCTATTCTCCTTATGCCGCATCGTCGAGATTGGTTAAGGAAAGCTCACGGATGATAATTTCGGCCACCTTACGCGCGACCATACCTGTATAACGGATACATTGTTCCTTGTGTTCGCCTTTGCTCATGTCGAATTCCTTGGTGAGGACTCGGCAACACAGCGAATTTTTGCCGCTTGCCTCTTTAAAGTAATCATGCAGTTCCTTGGCGACGGAGAGGTTCTTTTCCACCTTCGGATCGCCCTGAACGGTACGGCCAAAGAACAGCCCCAGCGCCATGACCCCGCCGGATACCGCTCCGCAAAGGCATTTACTCCGGCCAATCCCCACCGGAAAACCGGAAGCCATTGCAATGACTTCTTCTGGGACATCCAGTTCAAAATTGGAGCGGATGGAACTCATCAGCGCCTCCGAGCAAAAAAAACCACCTCGAAAAAGATTCTCCGCATCCTTGCCTATTTTGCTTACACTGACTTCCTGTTTGATATGCATGCCGAATCCTCCAGTATGAAAGAGAATAGAAGAGCCGTTATATTTATGCTAGTATAACGCACACAAGAGCGTCTGACAAGTATCCAATCAACGATAAAACGCTTTTCCGGAACTTTTTGGGCCGCATAAACGCAAACTTCCGCGCAGAACATAACGAAAAAACGGAGGTGTACTATGCAGGACAAACCATCCACTTATCAAAACCAATCCCCTCAGACGCCATCCGGCTTCCCGCCACAGCATCAGAACAAGCAGCCCGGCGACCAGAACCAAATGACGCCGGAACCAGCAGCCGATAACCCGACCTATGACGGCTCCAATAAGCTAAAAGACAAAGTCGCTGTAATTACCGGCGGGGACAGCGGCATCGGTCAGGCGGCGGCGATTGCCTTTGCAAAAGAGGGCGCTGATATTGTGATCGTTCATTTGAGCAACGATGCGGACGCCGAAGAGACCAAAAAGCAGGTAGAGCAGGCGGGAAGACGCTGCCTTGTGATTGCGGGCGATCTTAAGCAGGAGCAGACGGCAATCGACGCCATCGCAAAGACCATGCAGGAGTTCTCACGAATTGACGTACTGGTCAACAACGCCGCCGTACAGTTCCCGCAGCAACGGCTGGAGGATATTACGGCTGAACAGCTGCAAACAACGTTCGCAACTAATATCTTCAGCTATTTTTATATGGCAAAGGCCGCACTGCCCCATATGAAAAAGGGCGCGAGCATCATCAACACTACCTCGGTCACGGCTTATGCCGGACATGATACGCTACTTGACTATTCCTCCACCAAGGGTGCGATCGTCACGTTTACCCGGTCATTGGCGCTTTCCCTGGCGAAACAGGGCATCCGCGTGAACGGCGTCGCCCCCGGCCCTGTCTGGACGCCGCTGATCCCCGCAAGCTTTGACGAGCAGAATGTCGCTTCCTTTGGGCAGGATACCCCGCTGGGCCGTGCGGCGCAGCCGTTTGAACTCGGGCCGACTTATGTGTATCTTGCGACGGACGATTCCGCCTATGTAACCGGACAAGTACTGCATGTAAATGGCGGCAAGTTTGTTTGCTCATAATACCTTGCAAATAAATCCAGTTTGCGGCGCAAGAGATTGCCTTGCGCCGCATTTTTCAGTAACCTTTTTCGGCAAAAAAGTATATGATAAAAAACTGTTGCAAAAACTACTTATATCCGCTATAATTCACACTGCGAAAGAGGAATAAGAGCCTACTTAGCAAAGAATTTTTGACCATCCTCCGTGCAGCGTAAAGGTGGATTAAGGCCAGACGGACAGCCGGGTCAAAAGCCGAAATTGGCAACTTTGTTGCCTTATTGATCGAGCCATTCGGGTTCGGAATTTATGGGTTAGGGCTGAGCGTTCAGCCATGTGCAATCACTTGCGCAAACACTTGTGAACGATCAATAAGAGTAGTAAAAGTAATTCCTTGCTATATAGACTCTGATCATCCCAAAAGCTAATACCGCGCAGAATGGGTCTGTCATGGGGCAAACTGCGCAATATCAGTTTTTGAAGAAAGATTGTATCGCCTGTGTACTGTAAGTGTTATGCACAAAAGTACCGGGCGTTTTTGTTTGCCCGCGACTACAAGAAGGAGAAGCGGCTTTATATGGATAAGCTCAAACTCTACGGGTTTAACAACCTGACCAAGGCCCTCAGCTTCAACATCTACGATGTTTGCTATGCAAAGACGGAGCGGGAGCAGCGGGATTATATCGCCTATATCGACGAGCAGTACAACTCCGAACGGCTTACCGGCATCATGCACAAGCTTTCGGAAATGATCGGTGCGCAGGTACTAAACGTCAGCAAGCAGGATTACGACCCGCAGGGTGCCAGCGTAACGTTCCTACTCGCTGAGGAAAACGTGCGCTGTTTGCCAAGCGACATCGTGCTGGCGCATTTGGATAAAAGCCATATCACCGTACACACCTACCCCGAATACCATCCGGAAACGAGCATTGCAACATTCCGCGTGGATATCGATGTCGCAACCTGCGGAGAAATCACGCCGCTGCGGACCCTCGATTTCTTGATCGGCAGCTTTGATTCGGACATCATCACCATGGATTACCGCGTGCGTGGATTTACAAGAAACCTGGATGGGAAAAAGGTGTTCATGGACCACAAGATCACCTCCATACAGGACTACATCGACCCCAACATCCTGTTGAAATACGATGTAATCGACGTAAACGTCTACCAGTCCAACCTCTTCCACAGCAAGATGATGCTAAAAGAGGTGAACCTGCAGAATTACCTGTTCAATACGGACATTTACGAGCTTTCCCCCCGCGTGCGCCTTTCCATTATGGAAAACCTGCGCCGCGAAATGATCGAGATTTATTCCGGCCGGAATGTGTATGAATAAGCCCGGCAGCGTTTATTAAATAAGAAAGGAGGTCAATAAGCTTTGCTTAACCAAAATCGTGCCCCGCTGATGGAGGCTTTGGAGGAATTTCGCGCCATGCGGGTGGTCCCGTTTGACGTACCCGGCCACAAGCGCGGTAAAGGGAACCCCGAATTGATGGCTTTTTTGGGGCGGGATTGCCTGTCTGTTGACGTTAACAGCATGAAGCCGCTCGATAATCTTTGCCACCCCGTAGGAGTCATTGCGGAAGCGGAGGCGCTTGCTGCTGAGGCGTTTCATGCGTCCCATGCTTTTTTTATGGTTGGCGGCACGACCTCCAGCGTTCAGAGCATGATTCTTACCGTCTGCAAACGGGGAGACAAGTTGATTTTGCCGCGCAACGTACACCGAAGCGTTATCAACGCGCTGATTTTGTGCGGAGCGATCCCCATTTATGTCAATCCCGAAACGGACGAACGGCTGGGCATTTCCCTTGGTATGCGGCTTGAAAGCGTAAAAGCCGCCATGGACGCGCATCCGGATGCGAAAGCCGTTTTTTTGAATAATCCCACGTACTATGGCGTCTGTTCCAATATCTTAGCAATCACAGAGCTTGCCCATGCGCGGGGCATGATGGTATTGGCCGATGAAGCGCACGGTACGCATTTCTCCTTCGGTGAAAACATGCCACCTGCCGCAATGGCGGCAGGTGCTGATATGGCGGCCGTCAGCATGCACAAATCCGGCGGATCGCTGACGCAGAGCAGCCTTCTTTTGACCGGACCAGACATAAACGACGATTATGTTCGGCAGGTCATCAACCTCACGCAGACCACAAGCGGCAACTATCTGCTGCTGGTGAGCCTTGACATCTCCCGCAAAAATCTTGCCCTGCGCGGTCAAAACATTTTTGCCCGCGTGCAGGAGTTGACCTCCTATGCACGGGAGGAAATCAACCAAATTGGCGATTATTACGCTTATGGCAAGGAGCTTATCAACGGCGATACGGTGTTTGATTTTGACTTGACCAAGCTCTCTGTCAATACATTGGGCGCAGGGCTTGCGGGTATTGAAGTATATGACATCCTGCGGGACGAATACGATATCCAGGTAGAGTTTGGGGACTTAGGGAACATACTCGCCTATGTTTCCGTGGGTGACCGGGAACGGGACATCGAGCGGCTGGTGAGCGCGTTGGCGGATATCCGCAGGCGCTATAAGCGTGACAAAGCGAACCTGATGCGGCATGAATACATCTCCCCGCAGGTGGTCGTTTCCCCGCAGGAGGCGTTCTACGCGAAAAAAAGAAGTCTCCCGCTTGATGAAACGCGCGGGCATATCTGCAGCGAATTCGTCATGTGCTACCCGCCCGGAATCCCCATACTGGCCCCCGGCGAGCGCATTACACAGGATATTATCGGCTACATCCGCTACGCCAAGGAAAAGGGCTGTTCCATGACCGGGCCGGAGGATCTTACCGTTCAACGGCTCAACGTACTGGAAGGAGACCAGGTATGGGCTTAACATTTACCGAAATGCATACGCCCCGCGTGGGGCTTTCCATACAGGTGGACAAACAGCTCTGTTCCGAGCAGAGCGACTACCAGCTTATTGAAATATTTGAAAGCCATGAATTTGGACGCTTTCTTGCGCTGGACGGCTTTATGATGTGCACGGAAAAGGACGAGTTCATCTACCACGAAATGATGGTGCATGTGCCCATGGGCGTGAACCCAGAGGCTAAGCGCATACTGGTCATCGGCGGCGGAGACGGCGGCGCTGTGCGCGAGCTTTGCAGGTATGACAGTGTTACGCATATCGACCTTGTGGAAATCGACGGGCGCGTGATCGACCTTTGCGAACAACACCTCCCCTCCATTTCATGCAGCCTAAGAGACCCGCGCGTGAAAATCCACGTGCAAGACGGGCTAAGGTTTGTACGGAGCCGGGAAGATGAATACGACCTGATCCTGGTAGACTCCACCGATCCGTTCGGCCCCGGAGAAGGCTTGTTCACGCGGGAGTTCTATGGCCATTGTTACAAGGCGCTCCACGAAGACGGCATTATGGTCAATCAAAACGAAAGCCCGTTTTATGAGGACGACGCAAAGGCCATGCAGCGTGCGCACCAACGGATTGCCGCTACATTCCCGGTGTGCAAGCTCTACCAGGCGCATATTCCCTCCTACCCTTCCGGCCACTGGATGTTCGGGTTTGCCTCAAAAGGGCTGCACCCCATTAAAAACCTCCAATCTCCCGCGTGGAAGGCGCTGGGCCTGAAGACCCGATATTACAACATCAATTTGCACCGCGCGTCCTTCGCGCTACCCACTTTTGTACAGGAGCTTGCAGAGCATGTGGAAACCGAACATTGAAACATATCTTGGCTGTGACGCGGCCTATGAGGATGCCAATATTGTCATCTACGGCGCGCCATTTGATTCCACCACCAGCAACCGGCCCGGCACGCGGTTTGCAAGCCGCGCCATGCGGGGTGAATCCTATGGGCTCGAAACTTACAGCCCGTACCTTGACGCGGATCTCACAGATTATTCCGTATTCGATGCGGGGGATCTGACGCTGTGCATCGGTGAAGCCTCGCTTGCGTTACAAGAAATTGAGCGTGCGGCTGACACCTTCTTTACGGACGGTAAACTGCCGCTGATGGTCGGCGGGGAGCATCTTGTAACGCTTGGCGCGGTGCGCGCCGCCATTCGTAAATACTCGGACCTGCACATCATTCATTTTGATGCACACGCCGACCTTCGGGAAGACTTTCTGGGGGCAAAGCTATCCCACGCCACCGTGATGCGGCGCTGTGCGGAGTTAACGGGCGACGGGCGAATCTTCCAGTTTGGAATTCGTTCCGGCGAGCGGGCAGAATTCCAATGGGGTAAAGAACACGTCACGACCCAAAAGTTTGGTTTCTTCGGTTTGGAAGAAACGCTCAAAGCGTTGTCCGGTAAGCCCGTGTACTTCTCGGTGGACCTTGACGTGATGGATCCTTCCGTTTTTCCCGGCACAGGAACGCCGGAACCTGGCGGCGTCAGCTTTTTGGAGCTGCTACGCGCAATGGGTATGGTAGCGGACCGCGCGAATATCGTGGGCTGTGACCTTGTAGAGCTTTCCCCCATGCTGGACGCAAGCGGCGCATCCACCGCGGTCGCCTGCAAACTGCTGCGGGAACTCTTGCTGCACCTTTGCATCAAACAATCTTAAATCATATTCAGGAGGACAAGACCATGGGAAAAGCAATGATTATCGGCTGCGGCGGCGTTGCCGGCGTTGCCATACACAAATGCGTACAGAACGCCGAGGTATTTTCTGAACTCGTCATCGCAAGCCGCACCAAGAGTAAATGCGATGTGATTGCGGAACAACTGAAAGGCCGTGGAACCAAAATCACCACCGCGCAGGTGGATGCGGACAACGTGGACGAGCTCGTTGCCCTGATTGAAAAGGAAAAGCCGGACGTGGTTTTGAACCTTGCCCTTCCCTATCAGGACCTTACTATTATGGATGCGTGCCTTAAAACAAAGACCCACTATGTGGATACCGCAAACTATGAACCTGAGGATACGGCGAAGTTTGAATACAAATGGCAGTGGGCGTACCGGGAAAAGTTCAGGGATGCCGGCATCACGGCGCTGCTTGGTTCAGGTTTTGACCCGGGCGTGACAAGCGTGTTTGCAGCATATGCGCTGAAACACCATTTTGACGAAATTCACGAGATCGATATCTTAGACTGCAACGGCGGAGACCACGGCTACCCGTTTGCAACCAACTTCAACCCAGAGATCAACATTCGTGAGGTCACCGCAAAGGGCAGCTATTGGGAAAACGGCGATTGGGTGGAGACCGAGCCCATGGAAATCAAGCGCGAGTACGATTTCAAAGGTGTGGGTAAAAAGGACATGTACCTGCTCCACCATGAGGAGCTGGAGAGCCTCGCCCTCAATATTCCCGGCATCCGGCGCATCCGCTTCTTTATGACGTTTGGGCAGA
>JAEZIE010000021.1 GCA_023416175.1 Bacillota bacterium | reverse complement strand
ATTAAAAAGCATGGCCTCGGTCAGCGTGGTCTTTCCCTCGCCGCCATGCCCGAATATGCCAATGTTGCGGATTTTGTTCGCAGTGTACTCTTTCATGCGTGCAGTTCCCCCTGTAAAATTAGGTTGTGATACTGTTTTGAAAGCGCCTGCCGCAGGTCTTACACAAAGCTATTATGAAGTCTGTCTTTATGAAAGGCTTATCCTTGAGGCTGAACGCCCAATTTCTATCTTATTGTATCAGCGATGTTCCTCTTTGTAAACCGTTTTTGCCGGGATACGACGGGCGGCAGGAGCCATATCCTTCGCGTAGGAAATATCGTTTGCATCACCCGATCGGGTATGCGATAATGGACAGGATCATTTACCTATCCTAAGGAGGTACGAGCGCATGTTCAATAAGCGCGATCCGGAACCTAAGCAGACGCGCCTGCAGGGCGAAGATTTTGATATTTTCCCTACCCTTGATAATGAAGAGTTGGGGCGAGCCCCACAGGAGGAGCCGGAAGTTTCCCCGGAACCAAATGAACCCGTGGAGGAGGCCCCGCCGGAACCTACCGAATTTGAAAAGCGCATGGCCGCCATACCCGACGATAAATGGAAGAAGTATCAGATCATAGCGGGCATCATTCTGGGCCTTTTGAGCGCAATGTGCATTGTTGTGCTTGGCCGGATGGAATCAATCGGCTCGATGGCGTTCATCGGCGCGGCGGTGCTCGCACTGTTTGTGCCCAACATATTGGAAAAAAAGGGCGGCCGGAAAATTCCCGTGCTGCGCACTGCGTTGATCCTTGCCCTGGTGGTCACGATGGGCCTTTACATGTTCTACGGCCTTGTGTTGAACCCCAGCTACTTCACGCCCGCCACAACGCCGATACCGACCGCAACGGCTGCGCCCGAGGCTTCCGCCACTGTAGCGCCGTAACAATCGTATAAAGTATATCGCGCCGAGCATTCGGCGCGATATTTTATTGCAAAGACTTTCTCAGCCTACCTTGGACCTTAAGCGTTTGCTAATACACAGAAAAAATGCCGCGACAAGCGACATTTTACATACAGGAACCCGATGATAGTCCGCAAGACCAGCGGCGCCATTAGTCGTCCCACTGGCTGCGGTATTTTTCCATGATCCCGCGAAGCAGCGTGGCCTGTGCGGGCGGCGTATAGGTGATGGCGTTTGCACCCGCCTCCAATGTAAGCGCGATGCTGTCTACCGTGACCCCGCCTGTTGCGATGATGGGCACGTACGGATAGTCTTTTCTGATTTGCCGGACGATGGCCGCCGTATTGGGCCCTCCGGAAACGTTGAATATGTCTGTTCCGGCCTCCAGCCTGGCTCTGATATCCGTATGCTCGGAAGCCACGGTAACCAGAACGGGAATATCGATGATGCGCTTTAAGCCTTCAATTGTCTCATTGGGCGTTGGCGCATTCACCACAACACCCATCGCGCCCTGAAACTCCGCGTCCTGCGCGATATTGAGGGTGCGTTTGCCGCCCGTAATGCCGCCGCCCACACCGCAGAATACCGGCACATCCGCCACGGTCATGATGGCGTGGGTAATGGCAGGCTGCGGCGTAAACGGATAAACTGCGATAATTGCGTTGGCGTTAATATTTTTAATAATTGCGACGTCGGTGGTAAACGCCAGGGATTTAATGAGTTTGCCGAATATGCTGATGCCCGTAGCCTGCTTGATGATCTCGGGTACCTTGATCATGTGGCTGCGCAGCGTGCCATCCAGCTCAGGTACGTAACGATGATCTTCCAAATAAACTCCTCCTTCCTGTGATGATGCGTAAAAAGCGCCGGCTAGCAGCAGTACTCTGCCGCCTGTAAAAAAGCTGTATATAACGGTACGTTAAAGCTCCGACGATTTGCACTTAAATAATTCTTGCCCGGGTTTTCAAATTCCTGCCGCCAATTGCGTCTTTTTTGTAAAACCGTGCCTTGCAAATAGTATGCAATACTCTTCGCGTTTTCACAAGCAGTGTTGTTCGACACGTTTCGCTGTATTTAATATAAACGAAAAATGCCCGCGCGAATATGCGCAGGCATGAAAATTCGTTTGTGCTTTAATGCGTATACATCTGTTTGTATGGGTTCGCGGTGTCGGCGGTGAGAACAAAGAAGTCGTGAGCAAGGATTTCGTCAAGGTCCAGGCCGAATATCTCGCAGTATTCCTTGAGCTGCTCGGCGATATGGGATTTATCCTTATTATCCGCCACCCGCGCCGTCACCTGTTTGGGGAGATCCCGCGGAAGCTCCCTGGTGCGCAGGTAAATCGCCCCGCCGTGTATACCAGTGCCGCAGAAGTATCCCACCGGGGACTTCCCCTGTGCATTCAGGCCCAGCACATAGATTTCGCCGCCCGCCTGGTATTCCCCAAGAAAGCTGCCAGCTCGCCCACCAACTACGATCAGCGGCCTTTTTTCGGCGTATGCTTTCATATGCACGCCGCAGCGGTAGCCCGTGTTACCACGGACATAAATCTTGCCGCCGCGCATGGAATAGCCCGTGGCATCGCCTGCGGAGCCATGCACGATGATTCGCCCATCATTCATGGTATCGCCGGTTGCATCCTGCGCGTTCTGTTCCAGTTCCACCGTAGCGCCATCCATGTACGCACCCAGGGCGTTGCCGGGAATGCCCTGCACCCTGACGTATTTATCTTTCAGGCCGTTCGCCAGGTAGCGCTGGCCCATGCAGGACGTGATCAAAACCTCTTTTTCCTGCGCTTCATGCAGCTTTTCGTTGAGCGTGCGGAATTGCATGCCATTTGCGTCGATCGTTATCATTGTACACCTCCAAGCTGCCTGACCCTCTCGGCCTTCGAGAACGCCATAAGCTGCGGCTTTTCGCAGATCAGTTCAAAGTCTATGGAAGAAAGCGGTGTCCGGTTCCGGATGAGCGCGGTATAAATGCCCGTACGTTCCACATTGCCGATGATGATGAAGCCCTTCAGCAGATCGTCTTCATAGAACAGGCGTTTGTAATCGCCCCCAGCGCCGTATATAACGTCCTGCCCGATATAGCTGCCCGCCGTCGTCATATGAAGCCCCCACAGCGAAGTCGCGTTGAGCGGGATGGCCCGGTCAAACAGCAGTGCACCGCCCGCCATCTGGTTGCCCGCGGCCTCGCCCTGCATGTACGCGTTGGGCAAAAGCGCGAGGATCCGGCTGGCGCCGTTTGAAATATCGTAGCTTTCCGCGCAATCCCCCGCCGCGTATACGTCGGG
>JAEZIE010000016.1 GCA_023416175.1 Bacillota bacterium | reverse complement strand
GCCTGGTAGAGTTCCCCCTGTTCGCAGGCGGAGCCTAAGAGAAGCCCCTCGCGGTACATGCGCAATAGGCTCTTAGGTATCTGCGGCTTGCTGTGGAAGAAATCAATATGCGCGTGACTCACCAGGCGGTAGAGGTTTTTCATGCCCGCCTGCGTACTAGCCAATACGATGACGTGGTTGAGCTTTGTACGTTTACCCCTGCCTTCTTCCTCTTCTTGGTTCGTATAGACCGGGATTTCCTCTAAACCCATGCCCTGCATGCGCTCCATCAGCTTTAAGAACACCGCGGCGGTCGCCTCGGCATCATCCACCGCCCGGTGATGGTGCTCTAAAGGTACGCCAAGGTATTCGCATATGGTATTAAGCTTGTGGTTCTTCATGCCCCAGAGTAGGTAACGCGAAAGCATCAGCGTATCCGCATACGGCTGGTCAAATGAAATGGAAAAGCGTTCCCCGTGCGTGCGGATAAACCCAACGTCAAACGAAGCGTTGTGGGCCACAAGGACACAGCCCTGTGTAAACGCGGAAAACTGAGTAAGTGCTTCTCTTGTGAGCGGCGCACCCTGTATCATATCTTCCGTAATACCGGTGAGCTCAACAATATTCTGCGGAATGGTGACGCCCGCGTTGACAAACGTGCTGAAGCGGTCAATGACCGTCCCATCCTTCACCTTGACCGCGCCGATTTCCAAGATGTGCCCCTGCTCAGCCTTCAAGCCAGTGGTTTCGATATCGAACACCACGTAGGTTTGGTCAAGCGGCAGCACGGCGGTATCCGCCTTTAAATATCCCTCCACGCCGTAGAGTATCTTGATTTTGTTTTTTGCGCCCGCCTTATATGCGTCCGGAAACGCCTGCACCACGCCGTGGTCCGTAATGGCGATGGCGCTATGGCCCCAGGAAGCGGCGGTCTGTATGGCGTCCTTTACGCCGGTCAGCGCGTCCATGGCGGACATCTGGGTATGCAGGTGCAGCTCCACGCGCTTTTGTTCTGCTTTGTCTTGGCGGGCATTTCCCTGCGCCGTCATGATATCCTGTGCCTGTATGACAAGTTCGCGCGAGAAATTGTCGTACTCGCACTGACCGCGAACGCGCAGATAACCGTTGGCCTTCTGTACTCCCTCCATGGATTTTAAGAGGGAGGCGGCGGCTTTATCAAACGCAAACACCTTAAACAGCATGGTGTTGGTATAATCCGTCACATGGAACAGCAGCAAAAGCTTGTCCGCGCCGTTTTTGAGCTTCTTGCTTTCCATGGAAATAAGGCGGCCTTCCACCGTCACACGGCCGGAATCGTCACGAAGATCCGCCATTTTTGTGAGTTCTGCGCGGGCAATGCGCTTTCCGAAGAGAAGTTGCTCTTCTTCTACTATGGGCTTCTGGCTGCCTTTTTCTTTTGCGCCACCATTTTCGTTATTCGTCACGGGCGCATGCAAAACAGTGGGGCTGTTAATAGTAAGCTCCACGTGGCACGGGGCAAAGTGCGCCGAAAGAATGGACTGCAGCGCCGCTTGCTGTTCGTTTGTCAGTACGATTTGGGTATGAAATTGTATTTGCAGCGATTGCGTAGCGGGATTCCAGTTCGCCTGCTGAAGCGTTAACCCTGCGGCCCATTCCCCGGCCTGCAGCAGCAATTGTGTAAACTCCGTATTCAAATTTACCCTCCAACCAAAAGGAACACTACTCGGTCATATTTTTCGCTTCCTGCACCAGCCGGTCGAGCATTTCTTCCGCCGTGCCGGATGCGATTTTTTCTCCTCTTTGAAACAGTACGCCGTTGCCCGCGCCAAAGGCGATGCCGATATCCGCCTCTTTTGCTTCCCCCGGGCCATTTACCGCGCAACCCATCACGGCAACCGTGAGGGGTGTATTGATTTCCTTCAACCGCTCGCGCAGCGACTGCACGATGTTCTCCAAATTCACGCCGCACCGCCCGCAGGTAGGGCAGCTGATGATCTCAAGCTTTTCCCTTCTTAAGCCCGCGGCGCTCAATATCTGCTGTGCAGCTGTCACTTCCTGAACGGGATCTCCCGTAAGGGAAACGCGCAGCGTATCACCTATGCCGTCTAAGAGCAGAGCGCCGAGGCCCATAGCGGATTTGACAAGCGCGTACTCGCCCAACCCCGCTTCCGTTACGCCAATGTGCAGCGGATAGTCCACCTTCTCATGCATGAGGCGGTAGGCTTTCACCGTATCCGGCACATTCGACGCCTTGAGGGATACGATGGTGTCGTAAAATCCTTCGTGCTCCAGCATGGCGATATGGCGCATCGCGCTTTCCACCATGGCCTCGGGCCTAGGGCCGCCATAGCGCTGCAGAAGGTCCTTTTCCAGAGAGCCCGCGTTGACGCCTATGCGGATAGGAACCCGATGTGCTTTTGCACAGTCCACAAGCTCACGTACCTTGGCCTCCCCGCCGATGTTGCCGGGGTTGATGCGCAGCTTGTCCGCGCCGTGTTCAGCAGCGGCGATGGCCAGCCTGTGGTCAAAATGGATATCCGCCACCAGCGGGATATGGATACGTTCCTTGATTGCCTGAAACGCCCTGGCGCAGGCCATATCGTAGACCGAAGCGCGGACAATTTCACAGCCCGCCTGCTCCAGTGCTAAAATCTGCGCCGTGGTGGCCTCTATATCACGGGTATCCGTATTGGTCATGGATTGGATGGTGACTGGAGAACCTGCTCCCACAGGAACCGCGCCGACCATGACGAGGCGTGTGTTTGTCATGGCGGCCTAGCCCCCTATCATTCTCTTGATATCGTTAAAAGTGAGCAATATGATGAGCCCAAACAGCAATATGATACCGACAAAGTGGACCATACCTTCCACTCTTTCAGGCACAGGTTTTCTCCGAATGCCTTCCAGGGTAAGGAATGCAAGCCTTCCGCCATCCAGCGCGGGAAGAGGCAGCATGTTGATAACCGCAAGGTTGACACTTAACATCACGGACAGTTGAAGTACCATTTCAAGCCCTACCCGTACTGCGGAACCGATGATTCCAATGGTGCCAACTGGCCCCGCGACATCATCGAGTTGAACGCCTTGGGTAAACATGGTACGAAAGAAACCAAACATGTCCTGAATCGATGAGCCCACATAGGTAAACGAGCCGCCGATTGCCTCAAAAAACGTATATGGCACCCGCACAAAATCAATGTTGACGCCGAGAATGTTGCGCCCTGCTTCTTCGTTGTAGATGTTCTCTACGTTAAAATTAAGCTCTTTGCCATTGCGCAGTACGGTAATGACTGCCTCGTTTTCCTCGACTGCTATAATCTTGCTGACCGCGTTATTGTATCTGACACGCTCGCCATTGACTGCATACAAGACGTCTCCCGGCCGTAAGCCTGAAACATAGGCGGGAGAAGATGTATTTGGGATCTCCTTGACAGCCGCCGCATAATCCCCGTAAGCGGTCAAAGCGATGATGGCGAATACAAGCGCAAACACAATGTTCATTATGGGCCCTGCCAGAATGACCATGAATCGCTTCCAAGTTTTTTGGGCATTGAAGCTTTTGCCATCCTTTATCTCTTCGTCTTCCCCGTAAAAACGGCACATACCTCCAATGGGAAACGCCCGGATGGCATATAAAGTGCCGTCTTTCTCTCTGCTCCATATTTTCGGCCCCATACCGATGGCAAACTCCACAATGCCGAAGCCAAGGAGCTTGCCCACTTTGTAGTGCCCATACTCGTGCACCATGACAAATATACTCAGCAGCAGCAGCGCCGCTAAAATTGACAGTATTTGCGATACAATTTCCAAAATGACGTCATCCTTTCTTCAGGAAGTCCCGTTTAAAGAGCATGCTCACATACCCGCGGGCATATGCGTCCACCTCCAGCACATCCTCAAGCGAAGCGATCTTGCCCACTGGAGCATGGGACAGCGCTTCTTCCACCGCCCGGCGGATATCCAAAAACCCGATGTTGTGGGTGACAAACAGTTCCACCGCTACTTCGTTCGCCGCATTGTAGACGATGGGTAACGTTTCAGAACCCGTAAGCGCAGTGTGCGCCAAACGGATGGCTGGATGGCTGTTGCCGTCCTCAAACGTCAGCGCGCCTAAGCTTGCAAGGTTAAGCCTTGGAATGCGGCGATCCAGGCGCTTGGGGTAGCTAAGGGCATATTGCACGGCAAGGCGCATATCCGGCGCGGAAAGCTGCGCAATGGAAGCTCCATCTTTGTATTCTACCATAGAATGTACGATAGATTGTGGATGAATCAGTACGGAAATTTGAGTATTTGGTAAACCATATAAAAAACTCGCTTCAATAACCTCCAGCCCTTTGTTGAAGAGCGTGGCGGAATCGATCGTGATTTTCGCCCCCATACGCCATACCGGATGCTTTAAAGCCTGCTCCGGCGTGACATTTTTTAATTGTTCTTCCGTAAAGCCGCGGAACGGCCCGCCTGAAGCCGTGAGGATGAGCGTTTCCACCTCTTCCATCGCGCCGCTTTGTAAACATTGGAATATGGCGGAATGCTCGCTGTCCACCGGAACGATCTCCCCGTGGTAAGCTGCAAGCGCAGCCTTTACAAGCGGATTGCCGCAGACGATGCTTTCCTTGTTGGCAAGCGCCACGGTTTTGCCTGCCTTGAGCGCAGCAAGAAGCGGCGGTAAACCATCTATGCCGCTGATGCCGATGACAATGATATCCGCTTCCGGCAATGTCGCAAACGCGCAGTTCACGCCTTCCCCCGCCTCGATCCTACAGGCGGCGGGAAGTCGTTCTTTTAACGTATGCGCGAGCTTCTCATCGGCGATACCGGCATATTTAGGCAAAAAGGCGCATGCCTGCTCTGCTAAAAGGTCCGCGTTTTTTCCTGCGGAAAGCGCAAGCAGCGAAAAATCCTCGGGCAGCGCCTTCAGAACATCCAGCGTCTGCGTACCGATCGAGCCGGTGCTGCCTAAAACAACCACATTTTTCTTCATATTATCCGTACGGCTAAGTTGCCGTGAACTCCCTTACAAAAGGTAAAAACAAAAATATACCGCGGGCGCACATAAAAGCACGCTGTCTACGCGGTCCAACATTCCGCCGTGGCCGGGGAAAATGGAGCCAAAATCCTTGATGTTGGCCCAGCGTTTGATGACGGAGGCAAACAGGTCCCCCACTTGGCCTAAGAAGCCGCAAACGGCCCCCAAGACCAATATGGGCCAAATCGGAAGCGATACGCCCCAAAGCGGCTGCAGGAAATAGACCGCCACCGCCCCGGCAATGCTGCCGAACACGGAAGCGATGCTGCCTTCCACCGTCTTTTTCGGGCTGATTTCGGGGCAAAGCTTATGTTTTCCAAAGTATGTTCCAATAAAGAAGGCAAATGAGTCCCCCACCAATGGGCAGGCAAACGCAAGCAATAGCGCAGAAATGCCGCGTTCGCTTCCAAATGAGATTGCCAGCAAAAACAGCACCGCAAACAGCGGCAGCGGATAGGCAAACGCGCCAAGGGAAAGAAATGTCTCTTCCGTCTTTCTCTTTTGATTAAGAATGCGCTCACAGATGATTGCCAGTATGCAGATTATCCATAGCATAGCAAGGCTCATTAGCGTTAGACGGTATGCAAAAAAGGCATACAGCGCGGCAAACGCATAAGCTGGGGCCATGAACGGAGCAAATCCACTTTTTTTGATTGCCTGTTCCAACTCATGTACCGCCAAAATAGCGCCCAGCGTAAAGACAATCGCCTCCACAGTATTGCCCAAAAACAGCATTGCAATGACCATAAGGCAAAGTAAAAGGCCAACGATTACACGTTTTGCCATGCATGCACCTTCCTTCTTAGAGCCCGCCGAACCGGCGCGTTCTCTGCGAAAACTCTCGCAGCGCATGTAAATAGCGCTCATCCGAAAAATCCGGCCAGTAGTCCTCTACAAACATCAATTCCGCATAGGCGGCTTGATACAGCAGGAAATTGGAAAGCCGTTGGTCCCCTCCGGTTCTGATCAACAAATCCACCGGTGGGAGCCCGTGGGTATCAAGCGCATCTGCAAACATTTTCGCGCCGATATCGCCAGGGCTGATATCCCCATGGCCTACTGCTGTTGCAAGGTTTTTACAGGCGCGCAACAGTTCATCCTGTGCGCCGTAATTGAGCGCAATGTTGAGCTTGAGGCCGGTATTATCCCGCGTTTTCTCCATGGCGTTTATCACCGCGTTTCGAACCG
>JAEZIE010000275.1 GCA_023416175.1 Bacillota bacterium | reverse complement strand
AACCGCCACCTTGCGGGCGCTGCTGGTAGCCGCCCTGCTGGTAACCGCCCCCCTGCGGGCGCTGTTGATAGCCACCCTGCGGGCGCTGTTGATAGCCTTCGCCCTGCGGACGCTGCTGGTAGCCGCCCTGCGGACGCTGCTGGTAGCCCTCGCCCTGCGGACGCTGCTGATAACCGCCCTGCGTACGCTGCTGGTAGCCTTCACCCTGTGGGCGCTGCTGGTAGCCTTCACCCTGTGGGCGCTGCTGATATCCTTCACCCTGCGGGCGCTGCTGGTATCCACCCTGCGGACGTTGCTGATACCCACCCTGCGGGCGCTGCTGATACATGGCAGGATCTATCGCGTGCTGCTGGTAGCCGCCCTGTGCGGGCTGCTGCTGCCGCTGAACGGACGGTTCTGCCGTTTGCTGTTCTTCCTTTATCGCTTTCACTTCGGGACTGGGCTCGGGAGCAGCTTCTTTTTGCGCCGCAACAGGGACCTCCTGCCTGGCGGCAGGCTGTTCCTTCACCGGCTCCTGCGGTTTTTGAGCAGGCGCTTCAACAGCCTTTTCCACGGGCTTTGCTTCCGCCTTTTCCGTCTGCTTTTCGCTTACCGCAGCAGGCTGCTTAGGCTGCTCCGTCTTTTTCTCTTTCGGGGCGTCATCAAATACGCTGTCATCCCCGCCGATATGTACGGCAAGGTCGCGGTCGGATGAAAGCACCTCCATCAGGCGCTCCTGCCGCTCGCGTTCCATACGGGCAGTACGCTCCGCTTCCTCTTTGGCGCGTAGCTCGCGTTCCTTTATCCGAACCCCCTGCAATGTTTCCCCAACATCCGCATGGGATTGGTTGATGCGCGAAAACAGCGCTTGTGCGCGTTCTTCGAGCTCCTTTGCCGCGTCTACGATGTTAACTTTGGACATATCTGTTGCACCCCCGCATTTTGAACCCTAACCGGATCAGCTGTTATTTAATCTTTTTGTTCTATTTGCGCATATGCGCAAAGTATCATATGCACGAAACGATCGTCGGTGATCGCAATGATTTTCCCCGCCGGTTTGCCGATTGCATGCCCGACATCGGGCGCTTCAATCAGCGTTGCGCCGTTTCGTGCGCATAGCCCAAGATACCGTTCCCTTGTTGCCTGTGAAGCTAAGCTGTCGAGCACTACCAGCTTTGTCTTGCCGGATTTTAATGCTTTCTCTACCGCAAAATCTCCCGTCAGGCATTTGCCCGCCCGCCGGGACAGCCCCAGCGCGCCATGCAACTTAAAAAGTTCATCCATATTGTTTTACAAAATCCGTTTTGAGCGTTTCATAAAGCTCCGGTTCCACCTTTTGCTCAAACGCACGCTCCAGCCCCCGAGACTTAATGGCGCGTTCCAGGCAAGCGATATCTTTGCAGATATACGCGCCACGGCCTGCCGCTTTTCCTGTGGGGTCAATGCTCACTTTACCCTCCGCAGAACGCACCACGCGCAGCATTTCTTTTTTTGGCCGCATCACGCGACATCCGACGCACATGCGCATCGGCACTTTCTTTGCCGCCATACTGCACCCCGCATCCTTATCGTATTCACAGCGCTTAGAACAGTTCTTCCTCTTCTTCTTCCGGCGCCGCAGACCCGCTGAACATATTCACCATGGCTTCTTCGGCCTGGGACTGGTTCTTGATATCGATCTTCCAACCAGTGAGTTTGGCGGCAAGGCGGGCGTTCTGCCCTTCTTTGCCGATGGCAAGGGAAAGCTGGTTGTCAGGAACAATGACCTTTGCTGCCTTCTCCGCTTCATTGATATATACCATGAGCACCTTTGCAGGGCTTAAAGCCTTTGCGATATATACAGCGGAATCGGAATCCCATTCGATGATGTCGATCTTTTCGTTGTGAAGCTCCGTCACGATGCGCTCCACGCGGATACCGCGCTGCCCGACGCACGCGCCCACCGGATCCACCTGCGCATCATTGGAGGATACGGCAACCTTGGTGCGGAAGCCAGCCTCACGCGCAATGGAGCGGATCTGTACGATACCGGACTGAATTTCGGGCACCTCCAGCTCAAACAGACGCTTGACTAAGCCCGGATGCGTACGGGAAACCAGCACCTGCGGCCCCTTGTTGGTCTTGCGCACTTCGAGCACATAGACCTTAATTCGGTCATTGCTTTCAAAGCTTTCGCCAGGAATCATTTCATTGGGCGCCAACAGGCCGTCGGTTTTACCAAGCTCTACATAAGCGCCGCTCTTTTCCACGCGCTGTACGATGGCGGTCAATACCTCGTTCTCTTTCTCCACATACTCCTCATATATGACGCCGCGCTCGGCCTCTCGGATGCGCTGCACAACGACCTGCTTTGCCGTCTGCGCAGCGATGCGCCCGAAGTTCTTGGGCTTGACCTCTTCCTCCAAGACGTCGCCGACTTCATACAGGGTATTGATCTTGCGGGCGTTCTCCAAAGAGATTTCAGAGTGCTGATTTTCTACCAATTCCACGACAGACTTCGAGGCAAAGAGCTGGATTTCGCCGGTATCCCGATCCACCTCAGCGCGGACATTGTTGGAAGTGCCAAAATTCCGGCGATAAGCGGAAATCAACGCGTTTTCCACTGCGTCGATGAGTATCTCTTTGTTGATGCCGCGCTCTTTTTCTATGGCGTTGAGCGCATTCATAAATTCGGCATTCATAGTTCGCACTCCCCTTACTCTATCAAATATGATGTAACGATTATTTTGTATTAATTAAAAAACGATATGCGGACGGATGTTTGCCGCATCCTTACGGAGTATGGTCCGCTCTTTGCCGTTCTTTTCCGATATGGTAATGGACTCTGCATCGAAGCGCAGCAAAGTCCCAATAAACTCTTTTTTCTTATCCTGCGGCGCATAGAGCTTGATGACGATATCTTTATTGAGGTGGCGCTCAAAATCCCGTTCCTTTTTGAGCGGCCGGTCGAGTCCGGGCGAAGATACGCTCAAAAAATAAGATTGCGCGATTGGATCCGCCTCGTCAAGCAACGGCTCGACGGCACGGCTTACACGCTCACAATCATCGACGGTGACGCCGTTTGGTGAATCTATATATAATGTAAGAATCCAATCTGTTTGTTCTTTTTGAAATTCAACATCGATCAGTTCGTAACCTAAGTCAGATACGGCGCCCTGCACCAATGCCTGCACTACGTCAACAGTCTTCAAACGATATCCTCCGTTTTATTCACCCACACGGGCAATGGAACCGTCTTATCAAAATGAAAGAGTGGGACTCCCCACTCTTACAACACGCCAACAATTCCGACAAGCTGTATTATAACATGCCCGCTATCTGTTGGCAAGCATATTCCAAAAAGCATGTTTATAGGCGTTTTTTTCGCCTTTTCGGTCATGAAACGGTATGGAGCAGACTACCATTTTGGAAAAGGACTCATACCGGAGTAAAAGAGCGATTCGCGCATGGAGGCTTGCGTTGGAACATTATGAGCTTTTGCTGCTTGCCGTAGCCCTGGGTATGGATGCATTCACCGCGTCCGTTTCTGAAGGCATCCGCATGAGAACGCTGCAACCGTCGCATGCGCTCAAGGTTGCCCTGCTTTTCGGTTTCTTTCAGGCGCTGATGCCCGCTTTGGGATACGTAGCGGGCATTTCGGTGGATAAATACATCGAAAACGTGGACCATTGGGTGGCGTTAGGGTTGCTTTCGTTCATCGGTATCCGTATGATACGGGAAAGCGCGCGCAACAGAGACGATTGTGCGACCCCGGGCATATCCAGCACACGCACTCTGCTTGTACTCGCTTTGGCCACCAGCATTGACGCGCTTGCCGCAGGCGTCAGCCTGGCTATACAGCATGCCGCCATCCTGGCGTGCGCCGCCACAATCGGCTGCATTACCGCCGTAATGTGCTTTATCGGCGTGATGATCGGCCAGCGGGTCGGCAGCATGTTTCAGCGAAGGGCCGAGCTTTTGGGGGGTATTATGCTGATATTGATCGGCATCAGGATCTTATTGGAGCACCTTATGATTTGCTAAACCTGGATGGACGCTGTGATCTTCTGCGCGTCATGTTCAATTAGCAGCGGCTCCACCACGTTCTCCACATATTCGAGCACCTGTTCGGGCGCCCGGCCGATATAAGCAGCGGGATCCAGGATATTGCCGATGTCGGCAGCAGTTAACCCCATTCGCTCATCAGCCGCAAGGCGGTCCAGCAGATCGCAGGGGGCGCCTTCTTCTTTCATACGAGCGGCGGCGGCCATGGAATGCTCTCGGATAATTTCATGCAATATCTGCCGGTCTCCCCCGCGTTTCACCGCTTCCATCAGCAAATTTTCTGTAGCCAAGAACGGCATCTGTTCCATCAGATTCTTGCGTATGACGGCGGGATATACCTTTAACCCGTCCGTCACGTTGAGCATCAGATTGAGTATGGCGTCCACCGCCAAAAAACCTTCAGGTAGAGCTAGTCTTCTGTTTGCGGAATCGTCGAGCGTACGCTCCAACCACTGGGTGGAAGCCGTCATGGCGGCGTTCTGCGCGTTAGCCATGACGTAGCGCGCAAGAGAGCAAATGCGCTCGCTGCGCATGGGGTTTCTTTTGTAGGCCATGGCGGAAGACCCCACCTGCCCTTTTTCGAATGGCTCTTCCACTTCATGCTCGTGCTGTAAAAGCCTTAAATCGTTTGCAAAGCGGTACGCACTCTGGGCAATGGCGGAAAGCGCGTTAAGAATGCGGGAGTCGGCCTTGCGCGGGTACGTCTGCCCGGAAACCGGGTAAGACCCCGGCATATCGAACAACTCAGCAATCATCTGATCCAGACGCTTTACCTTGTCATGGTCGCCGTCAAACAGTTCCAAAAAGCTTGCTTGTGTGCCGGTCGTGCCCTTGCTGCCCAACAGGCGCAGGCTGTCCCGCACAAACAGAAGCTCTTCCACGTCCATCACAAAATCATGCATCCATAGCGAAGCGCGCTTGCCCACCGTGACCGGCTGCGCAGGCTGGAAATGCGTATACCCAAGCGCGGGCAGCGCTCTGTATTCTTTTGCGAAGACCGCAAGGTTTTGTATTACGCCAAAGAGCTTTTTTAGAGTAAGGTTCAGCGCGTCACGGTATATTAAGATATCCGCGTTGTCCGTCACATAGCAGCTCGTCGCGCCCAGGTGGATGATACCCGCAGCTTTAGGGCAGACAAGCCCGTAACCATATACATGGGCCATAACGTCGTGCCTGTTTTGCTTTTCCTTTTCCGCAATGGCGCCGTAATCGATATCTTCAACATGCGCGCGCAGTTCTTCCACCTGCTCTTTGGATACAGGCAGGCCGAGGGCATGTTCCGTTTCGGCGAGCGCAACCCACAGCTTTCGCCATGTAATGGTTCGCGTATCCGCAGAGAACAGCCGCTGCATTTCTTTTGATGCGTAGCGGCTGCACAGCGGGCTCTCATAGGTATCCGTATGCTGCATGGCCTGCTCCTATCCTATTTTAGCGTATGATGAGCGCTTCCCGGTCCGCACCAACGGAAACATAAGGGACAGGGCATTCAAGCACGCGCTCGATATATAGCACATACTCCTGCGCAGCCTTGGGCAAGTCTTCAAAACGGCGGACTTTTGAAATATCCTCGCCCCAGCCAGGGAGGTATTCGATCACGGGCTCCGCTTGATCAAGAAGCGGCGTAAACGGGAACTCGGTTACCGTCTTGCCGTCAATTTTGTAGGCAACGCAGACGGGAATGCGCTCCATATAAGAAAGTACGTCCATTTTGGTAAGCGCGACACCCGTTGCACCCTGCACGCGTACGCCATAGCGCGTGGCCACCACGTCAAAGGGCCCAACGCGGCGCGGACGGCCGGTGGCTGCGCCATATTCCGCTCCGGCCTCTCGCAGCGCTTCCGCTTCGGGGCCGAACCATTCCGCAACAAATGGACCTTCCCCCACGCAGGTGGAATACGCTTTTACAATACCCAACACCTCGTCCACTTTAACTCCGGGCACGCCCGCTCCAAGCGGCGCGTACGCTGCAAGCGGCGAAGAAGAAGAGGTAAACGGGTAGATGCCGAATTCGATATCCCGTAATGCGCCAAGTTGCGCTTCAAACAGAATGCGTTTGCCCGCCTTGTGCGCCTCATAGAGATAAGCGCCCGTATCCGTAACAAATGACTTCAATTCCCCGCCAAATGTGTTGAGCCATTCCATGATTTCCTCATAGGTGTAGGGCTTTGCGCCGTACATGCTGCTCAACATAAGGTTCTTCCATTCGAGAACCGTCTTCAGGTGCTTTTCCAGAACATCAGGCAACAGCAAGTCGCCCATCTGGATACCCTTTTTCTGATATTTATCGCTGTAAACGGGGGCAATGCCGCGTTTGGTGGAGCCATATTTCGCGTCCTTAAGGCGCGCTTCCTCCAGCCCGTCCTGATCCTTATGGAAAGGGAATACAATAATGCTGCGATCGCTGATTTTCAGGTTTTCCGGCGTAATGGAAATGCCCGCGGCCCTTAAGCGGCCGATTTCCCCGCATAGGTGTTCTAAGTCCACCACTGTGCCATTGCCAAGAATATTGACTACACCCGAACGGAAAATGCCGGATGGAATAAGGTTCAATGCGAATTTGCCGTATTCGTTGATGACCGTATGGCCGGCGTTGCTACCGCCCTGATAACGTACCACAATATCGTACTGGCTGGCTAAAAGATCGACCATGCGGCCCTTTCCTTCATCGCCCCAGTTGACGCCCACGATCGCACAGGTTGACATTTTGAGTTTCCTCCTTAAAGGTTTTTGGCCTTTCCCTTCATCATAGTAACAAAGCCTCGGCGCGTAAGTCAAATAATAATTCCCAATCTACTGTTATTTGTTCGAATAAATCTATAAGATATTTCTATATTGCAAGACAATGTTCGTGTATATACGATATTCTACTGATTCGCTCCAAAAAAAAACAAAAAGCATGCGGAGGCTCCGCATGCAAAGAAAAACGTTGATTCAGGAAATATGTAGTTTTACCAGCACCTTGTTCGCAGCGCTGTTGAACACAATTTCATCCGCCAACGAATGGACAATTTTCAAGCCCCTGCCCCGCTCTTCTTCAATATTAACCGAGCAAATATCCGGGCAGAAACCCTCTCCGGAATCGGAGACCAGCGCATGCAGATAACAATCCTTCCTGCACACCGCTGCAATGACTTCCGCCGGAATTTTTCCGTGTTCAAGGGCGTTTGAGCAAAGCTCATATAATATTACTTTAAGGTCGTACCAGGTCTCTTCCTGGACGGGAAGCTGCTCACGAATGGTCATGAGTAGGTCTTGTAAAACAAAACGCATTTCATCGGGGTTAGAAAACGTACCACGATAGTTCCAGTCGGACATCTAATCACTCGCTTGAGGCGCAAAACTTGCACAGGGCATGCGCCTTTCTCGTGTATTGATACCCGCTTTTGTGGCTTCTAAACCAACGCGGGAAATCTTACTCCACCACCAGTTTTTCCCTGAGTTTGGTCAACACGCGGCGCTCCAAGCGCGACACATACATTTGGGAAACACCCAAATCCTCCGCAATAGAACGCTGGCTTTTGTGGTGGACATATCGCTCTATGAGCACGCTGCGCTCCTCCTCGGTCAACTGACCGAGGCTGCGTTTTAGAAAATCGGCGTTTTCTATGCTGATATACTCGTCAGATTCCGTACCGATCAGATCCGCAAGGCTCCTTTCCCCATCCTGCCCCTGTATGGTTTCATCCAATGACAGGATCTGCGAGCTTGCTTTTACTTCCATCAGCTCGTACACCCTCTCAATGGGAATTTCCAACTCTCGGGCGATCTCCTCAGGCCTGGGGGGCCTGTCCATACGCGCGGTGAACATCTCCTGTACCTCGTAGAGCTTTTTCAATAGCTCCGTGGCGCGGCGCGGCAGGCGTATGGAACGGCTCCGATCCCGGAAATAATTCTTGATTTCTCCGATCACGGAAGGTGTGGCAAAGCTGCCGAATTTAACATTTCGCGTACAATCAAAACGCTCCAACGCCCGGATGAGCGCAAGAGAAGCGACCTGCAACAGGTCGTCATAATCCACGCCGCGGCCTACAAACTTCTTGGCGGCAATTTCTGCAATGAACAGGTAATGGCTCAAAAGCTCATTGCGAAGCGCGAGATCCCGGGTCCTGCAGTATTCAAACATCAATTCATCGTATTCGTAAGCTTCCAACGCGCGGCACCCTCCTTTCCTGCTGACGTAGCGTGCGTTTAATCGGAGAGCGCTTTATAAAAACGGTACTCGCTTTCCCCGTCGGTATAAGAGAACTCAAACTCGTTGCAAAGAGCCTGCAACAGGAATACGCTGAACTGCCGCTCCGGCGTGTTGGGGCAGCTTTCAGGCGCGCAACGAGCCGATACCTTTGCGCTGATGCCATCTTTTACGCAAAGCTGCATTTCCAGAGTACCTGGCTGCTGCATGCAGGGTATTAAAAGTAGGCAGGCTTCCGAAAGCGCGGTTTTGATATCCTCAATTTCTTCCACGTCAAAACCGGCCTGGCCCGCAAGGGAACCCGCCACCAGTCTTGCTGTCGTCAAATATTCCGCTTTGGCGGGTACTGTCAGACGAATGATCTCCTCCATCATGGCTCCACCTCAATTCCAAAAGAGCTGTCCAATCCGGTAATGACAAAGAGCTTGTGGATGCGCGGCTTCATGCGCAGAAGATTGACGGTACAGCCTTTTACCTCCGCCATCTTGCGCATTTTGACCAAAGCACCAAGGCCCATGCTGTCGATAAAATCCAGCTGCTTGCAATCGAACACAACCGGCACCGCATGGGTTTCCAGCGCATCGTGTATGGCGGAAATCAACTTGGGCGCCTGAACGGCGTCCAGATCCCCAAACAGGTTGCCCCGCCAAATCTGTTTCTCTTCATCATACTGCATTTGCTTGAGCATGAGATTCCCCCCTCAACTATACAGAAAAATTATCCTGCATGAGATAGCCGCACTTGTTGCAATACGCCTGCCCGGCAGAAAGTGTAGCCCCGCAATTCGTGCACTGGGTCGTATCCTGGGGCTTTTCTTCTTTCACGGTGGGCAGCGGGGCACCGCACTTGCTGCAAAAACCGTCCCCCATTCCGATAACCACGTCACAGGAAGGGCAGTACATCATCCCTTTTAAGGAAAGCAGCCGTTCATTCCGTATGCGGATCTCCTGCTCACACCGTAGGATCTTTCTTATGGTTTCTTCAAAAGGTCCTTCGGGATGGTCTTTGTTCTGTTCGTAATATTCGCATCCCAACGTAAACTGCAGTTCGGAAATGTTTTCCTCAAATCCGCCGATTTCCGCATTCAGGCGGGCATTCTCCATCATCTCGCTGGATTTTTTCCCGGCAGTTTCCGCAAGATTAGATAGTTTTTTTCCAATATCCGAAAAAGAAGGCATAAGGCACCTCCATATTTATCGTATTATAGCATTTTATAATACGTATCGCAAACATCAGCATTGGCAAACAAACCGTAAAATATAGTTACTGAGATTGTGGTATGCAATTCGCTCAATTTCCGACGCACTAAGCCCTGCCCGCTCCAGCGCCAAAAACAATGCTGGCAGGTCCCGGCTGGTTTTTAAGTCTTCCGGATAGATGGGCATACCGTCAAAATCCGAACCGATGGCGCAGCACCCTACTCCGCCGATTTTAACGATGTGCAGGATCTGACCAACGATATCATCAATCCTTGCGCTGCCCCGGTTGGAAAGCTGCTTATGAAAGAAATTAACGCCGACAACCCCGCCTCTCTCCGCGATCTCCTGGATGTGCGCGTCCTGCAGGGAGCGCGGGGAGAAATATACCGACCGGGCGTTGGAGTGGGAAGCGAATACGGGTTCCGTTGCCAAAGAGAGCACATCGTCAATGCCTGCGTCGCTTAAATGGGCTACGTCTACCGCCATATGGATGCGCCCCATCTCCTCCACCACCTCGCGCCCTAAGGACGTCAACCCTTTGTTGCCCCGCGCAGTGGCGGCCCCCGCAAGCTCATTGTTGTAATTCCAGGTCAGCGTCATGGCGCATACGCCAAGCTTACGAAACATGCGCAATACGGCAAGGCTTCCCTCTATCGCTTCTCCCCCTTCTATGGTGAGAACGGTTGCGATCTTGCCATTCCCCGGAACAAACGCGGGAGTTAAAGGTTCAAAGTCATCCGGGTGCTCTTTGAGCATGCGATCATAGGCGTCTATCATGCCCAGGCACTGCTGCAGATACGGCGTACGCAGCGATCGGTCCATCCATGCGGCAAAAAATTGAAGCGCTACGCCGCCCTCCCGCATATGCGGCAGATAAATGGCCTGGTTTTCCTGCTGTAAATCGATGCTGTGTCCGCTTTGCCACATGTTATATAAAAAATCGCAATGCGCATCGGCAACCGGAATGTTCATCCATTTGCCCGCCTTTCCTGTTTTCGTTAGACGCCGATAATTACCTTCATAGTTCGTATAAGTAGCATTGCGTTGCGGCAAAAGCCGCTGCCTTGCGCTTCCTTACTTACTGGGCTTACGCCATGCTGTATCCGGCACAGGCAGCGCTTCGGCCCATTTCCTCAATTCGAAATGGTCGTTCCGCTCCCTGCCGGTCGCGGTACTTCCTTGCGACGGCCCGCAGGCCTAATGCACGAGGTGTACCCCGTCGAGGGCCTCATTGAGCTTCTTGTGCCCGGGGTATCCGGCAAGCGGATACCCGTTTCGGCCTTCAAACGGTCCACTGGACCGTTTGTTGCCGTTGGCACCGGCCTTAACCCCGCTTCCTCTGCCGCAGGCAGCGCTTCGGGCACGCCCATAAAATAAGGATATGCTGTGAGGCATATCCTTACGATATTATTTTTCCAAATGTTTACTTTGCATAATCAACCGTGCGGGTTTCGCGGATAACATTGACCTTGATCTGGCCAGGGTATTCGAGCTCAGCTTCGATACGCTTTGCAATATCCTTGGCCATTACGATGGTGTCGGCATCGTTCACGAACTCGGGCTTAACGATGATGCGCACCTCGCGGCCTGCCTGGATGGCAAAGGAGGTATCCACACCCTCGAAGGAGTTTGCAATCTCCTCCAGCTTCTGCAGGCGCTTGATATAGCTTTCAAGCGTCTCGCGCCGTGCCCCGGGGCGCGCGGCGGAAATCGCGTCCGCAGCCTGCACCAGCACCGCTTCCACCGTCTGCGGCTCCACGTCCCCGTGGTGCGCCATGATACAGTGGATGACAGCGTTGTTCTCGCGGTATTTCTTGGCGGCATCTGCGCCAATCTGTACGTGAGGGCCCTCCACCTCATGGTCAATGGCCTTGCCGATATCATGCAGCAGACCGCCGCGCTTTGCCAAAGCAATGTTTGCACCAAGCTCAGCCGCCATGACGCCCGCAAGGTGTGCCACTTCGATAGAATGCTTGAGCACGTTCTGGCCATAGCTGGTACGGTACTTCAGCCGCCCTAACAGGCGGATGATTTCATGATGCAGCCCATGTACGTCTACGTCCAGCACCGCCTGTTCGCCCGCTTCGCGGATCTGATTGTCCACCTCGCGCTTGGCTTTGTCCACCATTTCTTCAATCCGCGCCGGATGGATGCGGCCATCAAGTATCAATTTTTCCAATGCGATACGCGCAACCTCCCTGCGAACAGGGTCAAAACCGGAAAGAATGACTGCCTCCGGCGTATCGTCTATAATGAGGTCCACGCCAGTCGCCGTTTCCAAAGCGCGGATATTGCGCCCTTCACGGCCAATGATGCGGCCTTTCATTTCATCGTTGGGGAGAGGCACAACGGAGACGGTAGCTTCCGCAACATGATCCGCCGCACAGCGCTGTATGGCAAGGGATACAATATTGCGCGCGCGCTTATCCGCTTCCTCCTTGGTTTTTGCTTCGATATCTCTGAGCAGAAGCGCCGCTTCATGGCGCGCCTCACGCTCCACATTGCCTAATAGGATTTCCTTTGCCGCATCCATGGATAATCCGGATATGGTCTCCAATTCCTTGAGCTGGCGGCTGTGCAGCTCGTCGATCTCAGCTTCTTTGGTGTCGATATCGTTCTCGCGCTTGTTCATATGCTGTTCGCGCTGTTCCAATGATTCCTGTTTCTTATCCAGCGTCTCTTCTTTTTGGAGAATTCTGCGCTCGGAGCGCTGGAGTTCGTTGCGCCTTTCGCGAAGCTCCCGCTCGCCTTCACTCCTGAGTTTGAATACTTCCTCCTTTGTTTCAAGAACCTTTTCCTTTTTGATGTCCTCTGCGCGCTTCTGCGCATCTTCCAGCATTCTATTTACAGCTTCTTCCGCTTTACCTGTCTTGGCTTCGGCTATATTTCGCCGGTATGCATACCCCACAAAAAATGTGCCGGCCCCCACGGCAATTACGCAAGCTATCAAAATCCAAATACTAACATTCACGCGGCAACCTCCAATTTATATAAATGTAACCGGGCCCTGGGCCCGGTTTGCATACCGGCAACTTCATAAGAATGATTATGAATTCGCAACTAGTCTGCATGATTTCTCAATATCGATTGTAAAACCTTTGTGTACAATTGTCAAGCCGGATATTTTACATATTTTTACATTATATATTTTATTAAGTACCATCAAAGCCCTTGTTTTCAGTATGCTGTGGCATCAAAAAAGGCTCAATTGGTTGGACTTTGGCAGCGCGTCAAAGCAGCCCACATCGGTCAGTGCGTTGATGACGGCGCTGTTTGCGCCGGTACGAGACTGAAAATCCTCAATGGACAGAAACTTTCCATCCCCTTTGTTCTGCGAAATCGCGATCGCCGCATTGCGCCCCACCCCGCCCACGGCGTTAAATGGCGCACGAATACCTTCCTCCTCGATAAGGAAGTTCACGGCGTCGGATTTATAAATATCCACGGGCAAAAGTGCAATGCCCCTGAGGTTCATCTCATACACGACTTCCAGTATGGTCAAGAGGTCAGTCTCCTGGTTGCTTGCCTCCTTGCCCTTCGCTTCTATTTCCCGGATGTTCTGCAGTACCCGCGCTGCCCCGCCCACTGCGTACTTCACATCAAACGCGTCGGCGCGCACAGTATAGTAAACCGCATAAAACGCCTCGGGACGGTGCATTTTGTAGTACGCAATACGGTAGGACATCATCACATATGCCACCGCGTGTGCGCGCGGGAACATGTACTTTATTTTCTCGCAGGATTCAATGAACCACGAAGGCACGTTCTGCTTAAGCATGGCTGCCTTCATATCGTCGGTCAGCCCTTTTCCTTTGCGGACGTTCTCCATAGTTTTAAACGATATGGAGGGCTCGCACCCGCAGGCAATCAGGTAATTCATGATATCGTCGCGCGTACAGATGACTTGGGAAAGCGTGGCCGTGCCGTTCAAAACCAACGTCTGGGCGTTGTTAAGCCATACGTCCGTACCATGGGAAAGCCCTGCGATACGGACAAGCTCCTCCATCGTGGTCGGTCTTGTATCCATAAGCATCTGCCGAACAAAGCTGGTGCCGAATTCCGGAATGCCCAGGGAGCCGACTTCACAGCCGTTGAGCGCGGTCAAATCTATCCCAAGACGCTCGGAGGAAGAATAGATGCTCATGGTATCTTCATCGTCGAGCGGGATGGAACGCGGATTGATGCCGGTCAAATCGTTGAGCATTTTGAGCGCCGTCGGATCGTCGTGCCCCAGGATATCGAGCTTGACCAGGCGGTCGTCGAGCGCATGAAAATCAAAATGCGTTGTTATGGTGTTTTTCTGCTTCTGGTCCGCAGGATACTGTACCGGCGTAAACTCCAATATATCGTTTTCCTTGGGGACGATGACGATGCCACCCGGATGCTGGCCGGTGGTGCGCTTGACGCCCGAGCAGCCTTCACACAACCGATCGATTTCATGGCGGGTGACGGTCATATTCATCTTTTCAAGGTATTTGAGCACATACCCATAGGCAGTCTTCGTTTGTACGCCGCTGATGGTACCCGCGCGAAAGGCGTGCCCGTCCCCGAACATCTCTTCTGTGTACTTATGCGCCACCGGCTGGTATTCACCCGAAAAGTTCAGATCGATATCGGGCGTTTTATCGCCGTGAAAGCCTAAGAATACTTCAAAGGGAATCTCATAGCCCGCTTTTTCGTACTTTGCGCCGCACGCGGGGCAATTCGCGTCCGGCATGTCCACACCGCAGGCGTACTTGGTGCGGTCCACTTCAAAATCGCTGTGATGGCAGTTGGGGCATAGGTAATGCGGCTGCAGCGGGTTGACCTCTGTAATGCCAGCCATGGTGGCGACAAAAGAGGAACCGACCGAACCTCGGGACCCCACCAAGTACCCGTCATCCATAGACTTTTTCACAAGGCGCTGTGCCATCAGATACAGTGAGGCAAAGCCGTTGCCAATTATGGAGTTTAGCTCCTTGTCCAAGCGCTTCTGAACGATTTCGGGCAGCGGGTCGCCATAGAGCGCGTAAGCGCGGCTCATTGCCATATTGCGCAGGATGTTTTCCGCATCCTCAATTTTTGGCGCATACGTCCCGTCCGGATAAGGCTTTAACGTATCGCAGCTTGCTGCAATGCGGTTGGGTGCATGGACGACCACCTCCATCGCCTCTTCTTCCCCCAGGTAGGAAAATTCGTCAAGCATTTCGTCCGTGGTCTTAAAATACAGCGGTGGCTGGAGATGCGCGTCCTTATAGTCCATTTCGTTGAGCAGTATGGCGCGGTAAACGGAATCTTCCGGGGTTAAAAAGTGGACGTCCCCGGTGGCAACGACCGGCTTTTCTAGCGTTTTCCCCAAAGCCACGATGCGGCGGTTGATATCGCGCAACGCTTCCTCATCGGGCACCATGCCTTCGCGCAGCATGAACGCGTTGTTTCCGAGCGGCTGGATTTCAAAATAATCATACCACTGCGCGATCTCAAGTATTTCCGCTTCTGGTTTCTTATGGAGGATGGCCTGGTAGAGTTCCCCCTGTTCGCAGGCGGAGCCTAAGAGAAGCCCCTCGCGGTACATGCGCAATAGGCTCTTAGGTATCTGCGGCTTGCTGTGGAAG
>JAEZIE010000241.1 GCA_023416175.1 Bacillota bacterium | reverse complement strand
CCGTCACGCCGGTGAAAAACGATGCAAACGCGCCGGCTAGCAATAAACCGGCCGCCACTTTCTTCTGAGAGCTCTTGGCGGTGTGGTACATTGCAAGCGCAGCACCCGGTAGACCGAACATCATGATGGGGAAGTAGCCCGTCATGTACTGGCCGGTGACACCAAGCGTACCTGTGCCGGCCCAGAAGTTTGCGAGGTCGTTCACGCCGGCAACGTCAAACCAGAACACGGAATTCAGTGCGTGGTGCAGGCCGAACGGGATAAGCAGGCGGTTGAAGAAACCGTAGATCGCAGCGCCGATCGGCCCAAGGCTCAATACGCCGGTGCCGAAGGCCACAAGAGCCGAATAGATGAACGGCCAAACGAAGAACATGACTACTGCGGCGAGTATGGTGACGCCACCGGTAACGATAGCAACACTGCGCTTGCCGCTGAAGAAGGCCAAAGCGTCGGGCAGTTTGGTATTGTGGAATTTGTTGTAGCAGATTGCGCCGATGACGCCGCAAAGTATTCCAATAAATACGTTCTCGATCTTACCGAATGCCGCAGGCACCTCTTCCAACGGAATCTTTCTGAACATGGCTACCGCGCCGGAAGAAAGCAGTGTCGTCATCATCAGCCAGGAAACCAACCCGGCCAGCGCCGCAGTGCCGTCGCGGTCCTTCGACATGCCGACCGCCACGCCGATAGCGAACAGAATGGCTATGTGGTCGATGATCGCCGCGCCCGCCTTGATGAGGAAAGCGGCGATGACACTGTTGCCGCCCCAGCCTTGAGGGTCGATCCAGTAGCCAATGCCCATTAATATTGCCGCGATCGGCAGGACGGCCACAGGAAGCATGAGGGATTTTCCGAGTCTTTGCATAGTCTTCATCTTGTTGCACCCCCTGAAACAATGATTTTATTTGCCTGGGTGTCCGCCTGCGCTCCTCCCCGAAGTATGGCGCGTGCGTCCCATAAAGCACTTAGCTTACAGACACTCCTTGAGCGTCTTCTCGGCCGTGGCAAACGCTTCCGCCTCGTCTTCTCCCTGAAATTCCATGGTGATTTCCTCGCCGCCCTTTATGGCAAGGCCCATGACGCCCAAAATGCGCTTCGCGTCCACCATTTTTGCGGGCGTTCCAATCCGTACGCTGCATTGATACTGGGTCATAGCCTTTACAAGCTGGCCTGCTGGCCGGGCGTGGAGCCCGAACTCGTCGGTAATCCGATATTTGAGCTGTTTCATGCGTTCCTCCTATGTAAAGCTCCCCAATCAGGAGCAGGATATCGCTACCGGCTGGGCTGAATGTAGATGAGCGCGTCCCCTTCTTCCACGGACTCGCTTTGCGTAAAGCGGACGCCGGAAAACTCATCCGGGTTTAGCACCACCACCACAGTCACGGGGTCATATCCTTCCGTACGAATCGCGGCGGGATCAAATTCCAACAGGACGTCTCCGGCTTTTACGATGTCGCCGGTACCCTTTATTTTCGTAAAGTGTTTTCCCTTGAGCCTGACGGTATCTATCCCAACGTGAATGAGCAGTTCCGCGCCGTCGTCCGCCGCCATGCTCAGTGCGTGCCCAGTTTCAAACATCAGGCGGATTTCGCCGTCCGCCGGGGCCACAACGCGTCCCTTTAAGGGCTCAATCGCAATACCGGGGCCTAAGATGTCCTTGCTGAAGCTTTCATCCTGCAAGCCGGATACCGGCTTAATTAAACCTGCAACCGGCGCATTGATCACGAGTTCCTTTTTCTTTCCAAAGCCAAACATTGTTCCATATCCTTTTTTAAAAATTTAAATCGTTCAACGCCTGCCGATCCGGCACAGGTGGATGGCAAGGCATGCAATTTCTTTGCGGGAGGTATCAAAACCGTATGTAGTACGGATATGCTGTGCAATCTTTTCGCCGCAGCCGATTTCCCTCTCGTACTTTTCCTCCAGCAGTGTATAGAGTCCGTCGTCATTATCCGTAAACGCTTCCCGTTTCACGACGCGTTGGGATAAAAACTTCAGGTGCGTCACAAACCGCTCACTGTAATAGTCGCCCTCCTGGATGGCGAAGCCCCACTCCCGCTCCAGGATGTCCAGCAGGCTATTTAAAAGATGCGTGACGTCAAACGTGCCCTTGACCGAAATATCAAACTCCGCGTTTAGTATGTGCATGGCGATGGACGCGGCTTCGTCCAGCGGGAATTTTATGCCGATGCGCTGTTCCACCACTTCGAGCGCATGTTTGCCGATCTCGTATTCCAGCGGATAGAATCGGCGGATCTCGCTCAGAAGGGCGTTCGGGAAATCCATGCCATCAAGATGGCGCTGCACCGCGAAATGAATATGGTCGGCCAGCGTGATGTATGCGCGCTCATAGAGGCGCTTGTTCAATATCCGCTTGGCGTAACCGAATATCTCGTCGGTCAGCTCGATGTATTCTGCAGGGAGAGAGGCGAAGAGGTCTTTTAACCGGTCGGTATCCTTCTGGTTGTCCATCCGGTAAACCTTCTGGATATCTCCTTCCTTAACCTCCGTGCCTTCTTTCGCTTTATAGCCGATCCCTTTGCCCACAACAATAACTTCCATTCCGTTATCATCCAGGGCGGTAACGATGTTGTTGTTGATAGGTCGTAAAAGTTTCATTTTGCTATCGCTTTCGTCCTGCCCAGATTTGTGCAAAAAACAAAAAAGACCAAACCCCTACAGGTTCATGTTCCCATGATCCTATAAAACTTTGGTTTTGCCTGCATTACCAGTGACAGCCCATATATTCAATTAATAAATAATTTGACGAACTCGGACACAATTTGATTGCTTCAATTATATCCGGCGCCATTCGGGAAGTCAACACCTTTGCAAAACAAAAGTTATTGTATTTACGGCTACTAGTAGTTTATGAATAACGGAAGTAAATATGCGCAAACATTTATATATGGATCCTCCATTTGAGGGCGTTTCATTGTATAATAGGTTAAATTTCTTATTCCAAGGAAGGCAAGGTATGTACGAACTGGTTCAGGTTGCAAAAGACACCTACTATATCGATTGCCCAGCAAAAATCGGCCTTGTAAAAACGAGCG
>JAEZIE010000151.1 GCA_023416175.1 Bacillota bacterium | reverse complement strand
ACGCCGTATTTCAAGTCCGCTCATCAAAGGCGATTGATTCGCTCGGCGGTGCTACGCTGGAGCTGTATTGTATCCAAATGCTGGTAGGAAGCGAGCTTGCTAACGCGCTCTTTCGTCTGACACATGTCAAGATACTGACAAATCTCCTCTCCTTTACCGCCTTGATCTTCTGCTCGCTGGCACTATCGACTGCCCGTCGATACATCGGCAGGGCGAAGTCATCATGAATGATATTAGGAATGGATTGCACTCATTGTCCCCATTTTAACTTAACGGGAAACACGGCCGCCCCCGATGAGAATCTAGCGGATATGTATATTTCTGGCGGAACGAGGCAGACGCTGCAGCATGCGCTTAATATAATCACCTCTACTTAATTATGCACTATACGTAAGCCGCTCCGTGTCGTTACCGATCATGTTTAAGCATCATCAGCGAACTGAACTTTCGATTATCCATAACCCAATCTCTTTTTCAAACTTCGCATTATGTTTATTCAGCCGCTACAATGTATGTCCACAAATGACACAATGCGATACGTTCAACTATAGGCGCTGAATGATTCCGGGTTTTCTCCGTATGAAATTCATAAGAATACTCCAGAACTCATAGCATCGCTATTAAAGTAATTCCTTCCACCAATAGAACGGTAATTTTCATATATATCCAACATAAAAGAAAAATTATCTGCCTCCCAAACACGCTCAGCATCAAATGGCTCAATAATATCATAACAGAATTTCCCAAAGGCTACTAAATCTCCTTTAAGGAATTCTTCTAATTTCTCATGGTCTTGAAAATACAGGTATATTGTTTCATTCCAGAATGTTAGAAACTCAATTCCTGGATAATGCTTTTTTATAGCAGATTCAATTTTTTTGAGGCACTACTAATTGCATAACATCGCGAACAAGTCAGGAAATCATGCACAAAAATACCATTAGAATTAAGTTTCTTCCCTTCTAATTCCTTTATGGGGCATTCTTTGAGAGTTCTATTAAATAAAACAATAAAGTCTATATTCTTATTAGAAATCGGACTGTAATCTTCACCTAATGTTTTCTATAAATCACGGAGGTAGAGATGGACGTTGAATAAATTGTCTGTGGTCTTGACCATTTCTATTTTACAGTTATATATTTTTATTTTCTTTGTTTCCCAAATGAGATTTTCAAAAATCTTGACGAGATTGTACCGACTATCTGATGGTTCGTAAAATTCTTTTGCAAACGAATAATCCAATGATGGCATTACAGAGTGCTCATGCTTTTCGATAATTACATTAATCTTTCGACTTTTACCAAATAGGAACACCGAATCACCACCCACTATGATTTTATCACATCGATATTGATACCAGCTTAACAACATTAACCTATCTTCTCAACCCTATTATTATCAATCCCAGCTCCTTAATATCAACAACATATTTTGTTCGTATGACACCGGCGCGATGAAATGATCTTCGCATTATGTTTATCACCGGCGATGAAGCGAACTAGTTCGCGAATATGAAAATACAGACTTTCACCCGGCAATTATTGAAAAGGCTCTGACCGTAGGTACCAACCACCTCAATTGGAAATGGAAAAGAGGGCATTTGGCCATACGCAAAATACCCTCTTTCTATGTTGCTTTATTCTTTCTTACTTCGCGGCATTCCGGCCTGCAATCTGGCCATAGGTGAAGATATCCGCAATCGCGTTGCCGCCAAGGCGGTTGCCCGCGTGGATGCCGCCGGCGACTTCACCGGCTGCCCACAGGCCCTCAATCGCGGTGCCGTCTGCCTTGAGCACGCGCGCTTCGGTATCAATGACCACACCGCCCATCGTATGGTGCAGGGAAGCTTTTCTCGGGCTGATGCAAATGTAGGTGTTGGGGTCCGCATCCAACGCTTCGAGATCGATACCGCCTGCGATGACTTCCTTGCCGAAATCGTCATCATGCTGGTTGGTAACATAGGTATTGTACTTTTCAATGGTTGCGCGCAGCGCTTCTTCTGTGAATGCGGGTGCAACGCCTGCTGCGGAGGTTTTACTGGCTTCCGCCACTTCGGCAAGCGTGTTGCCTACCCAGATGTGTCCGCCATCCACCATCGCCTGAATGCGCGCGTCAATCTCAGTGCCTTTGAGGAACTGGGAAGGATTGTTGCTGTCGCCACGGCCTGCATAGATGATGTAGAAAATACCGTTGTCCAACTTAAGGGAAGCCTTTGCCAGCACGTCGCGTTCCGCATACTCGTTGACAAAGCGATTGCCCTGCCCGTCAATCCAGATCTGCGCCGCTGCGTCGCCCCAGATGCCATCCGTCATCGTGCCCTTCACGGGAGAGGAGGAAGGCATCATCTGCGCCACTTCCATGCCGGTAAGACCGGCGCCGATGGCTTCCGCCATGACGATACCGTCACCCTTATTGGTACCAAGGTTGGTGGAAAGCGTACGGTCGCTCAGGTCTTCTCCCCAGTATTTATCATACTTCTTGACCATGGCTGCGTTTGCGGCATAACCGCCCGTTGCAAGCACAACGCCCTTGGTGGTATTGATGGTGATCTTGGTGCCGTCAGCCTGCTCGGCCTTTGCGCCCACAACCTTGCCGTTTGCATCCACCAAAAGCTCGGTGCCGCGGGTCTCCGTATAAATGACAACGCCATTTTCCTTTGCGACCTTCTCCATCTGGGGAATACGCTCCGCGCCGGACATGAACGTATGGGTTCTTGGCCACATTGCGCCAAGTACGGTGCTAAGGCCGGTACTGCCGTTTTCCTGGGTTGCCTTGCCGTATACGGCATTGAGGCCGATCTCACCCATCCATTCAAACGAGGGCAGCGCCTGTTCGGCGAGAACGCGGGCCAGATCGATGTTGGATGCGATCCAGCTTCCATCGCTAAGCTGGCGCAGTCCGCCAATGTAGATCTGCCACATGTGCATGGCAACCGAGTCGAAGCCCGGCATATCCGTGCCAACAGCCTTACCCTTGTTTGCGGCGTAGAAAGCATTGATGTCCTTCTTGACCTGAGAAAGGACTTCCTTCCATTCCGGGAACTGGTCAAGCTTCAGCTTGGGATCGCTTTCGTCCATGGTAAGATAGCTGTCCATGGTATCCTTTTGCGCCTTGGTCAGCGTCATGAGCGCCTGCGCCTCGGGATCGACCGCGTTGTACGCAGCGCCCGCCATAAGCGTATTGCCGCCGAGTATGGATCCTTTTTCAATCAGGATCACCTTTGCGCCCTGCTGCGCTGCGGTAATTGCCGCAGAGAGGCCCGCGCCGCCGCCGCCCATAACAAGGACATCCGTATCCCAGGTTTCGTCCACCTTCGGGGTTGCGGTATATTTGTTGGCCTTCAATGCGTCAACATCAAGCCCTGCGTTCTTTGCCGCATCCGCAACCGCTCCCATGATGCCATAGCTCGAAAGCGTAGCACCCGTTACCGCATCCACGTTCAGGCTCTGGTGTTCCACAATCTGTGCTGGAATACGCTCTTTTGCAACCGCGGTGACATTCTCCGTCTCCATGTAGGTCAGGTATTCAATCCCTGTAATGATGCCCTTGTCTACCGCGATGCTGACCTTGATCGGCCCCTGCATGCCATGGCTTTCCCCTTCAAACGTGCCGGAAACATCCGTTGCCGAAGCCGCCGGCGCGGGAGTCGCCTCGGGCGCTGCTGTGGGGGTCACTACCGCAGGCTGCTGCGCGCAGCCAAACCCAAGCGTTAGTGTCATCAAAACCACCAGCGCAAAGGCCAACATTTTTGTCTGCTTCTTCATTTCTGCTCCTCCTGTCAATCATCCTGTGAAAATCTTCACAAAAAACAGAATACACTTTACAACGGTTTTAAAGTCAAGTACCATAATTGTGTTTCTAGTAACAATCCTGTTGAAAAATTAGCAACCGCTTTTTTAGGGAAGCTGCCCTGCGTTTGGAAGGATCTATGGAATATGAAGAAATACAATATCAGTGAAGTTGCAAGGATGTTCGGCATCTCCAGCGAGTTGCTGCGCAATTATGAAAGACGTGGGCTTGTCGCCCCTTTGCGTGCCGGGAACGGATACCGTACCTATACAAGGCCGGATATTTATATCCTTTCGGGTATACGCTTTCTGCGCAACGCCGGATACTCTCTGGAAGATATTGAGCGCTTGTACGATGCGGAATTTGAGGATGCACTTTCCATCCGCCAAAATCGCTGTGAAGAGCTGGAGCAGGAGATCACCTATTTGCAGACCAAGCTGGAGGCAATGCGCCATGAATGTGATGATTTTGCGTCGCTTGCGCAGCAGAGCGGTATTTTCTGGACGACAAGTCCTGCAATGCTGCGTGTGAATAACCAAATCAACGATTCTTTCTTGACCGACAGCCATTCCATTTTGGAATGGGTCGATCATTTGCCAATCGTCCGTATTTCTCCTGCATTCAGCAGGGAGGCAATTTTGAGCGGACGGGACGAAGTTCGTTTTGGTTACGCGGTACCGCTGGAATTAGCGGATACGCTGGGGCTTTCGAATACGCCCGGCGCAGAAGTGAAAGAATCTCTAAAATGCCTGACGACCATTGTACGCAGCCAAGGGAAGCGCTACCTGAGCGCCTGCATGCTGGAGAACATCTGTAAGTTCTGCGAAAACGAACATTTGGAACTGAGCGGCGATGCATGGGGCATCACGCTTGGCGTCCATATGAAAGGCGGCCGAATCCAGCGCTGCCACCGCCTGTATATTCCCGTCAGGCCAGCAGCATGAGCACAGGCCGGCAGGATAATCAATTGAATGGTTCAACCA
>JAEZIE010000233.1 GCA_023416175.1 Bacillota bacterium | reverse complement strand
TGCTCTACGATGTGCAGGAGGAAATGGAGGACCGCTTTGGCGATATTCCGGAGGCTACGCAGAACCTCATAGACATTTCCTACATCAAGGCGCTCGCCTCGCGTGCGCAGGCCAATAATCTCACCGTGCGGGAGGGGCTTTGCCGCCTTTCCTTCCATGCGGACGCACAGCTCGACGGTGCGCGTCTGTTAACCGCCGCCGCCAGCTACAATGCGCAGCTGATACCCGGTGAGACCACTGCGCTGGTATTCAAAAAAGCGGGTGTGGACGTATCGGGGATGCTGCAGGCACTGCCACCGTTTTTAGAGGAGTTGTGCGGATGCGTATAGAAAGCGTCCCAAAGAAAGGCAGGCAACCCTTAGCCCGGTTTTGGACGAAAACCCTACTTATCCTATTAGGTGTTATTGCTGTGCTGCTTTTGGCCGCGCCGTTCGTGATTATTGCTGGCGCCTCACTGGGTCCTGTCACCTACGATGGCAACACGGATTTGCACCCTTTGCAGGATATTTACACCCCCGCGGAATTCGGAATTGCGGCCGACGAGCGGATGCTGACCACAGAAGATGGTTATTCCATATGGACGTCTGAAGTGACCGTCTCCCAGCCCAAAGCGATTGTGATTTACCTCACCGGAATCCAGCAACCCTCCGTCACCTATTTTTATCCGCATGCCAAATGGATGCAGGAAAACGGTTATGCTTCTCTCCTGTTAGAAGTCCGCGGCCACGGGAACAGCAGCGGAGACCGCGTTTGCCTGGGCTATGAGGAAACGCGTGATGTACAGGCAGCGGTAGCTTACCTCAAGGGGAAAGCGAAGTATGCGGATACTCCAATCGTACTGCATGGCGTTTCCATGGGCGGCGCCATCGCCATCAACGCATTCGGACAGATACCGGATGTGGATGGCCTGATTGCCATGTCCGCATATTCCAGCTTTGAAGATGTGATATGCGATACCATGGCACAACATGGTCTCCCCGGAGCTTTGATTGAGCTGGAGCGTCCTCTTCTTAGGTTTGCTTCCTCCCTGCTCTTTGGAAAGAGCACCGTGGGACAAAATACGCCGCTCGTCCAAGTTCAGAACATCGGGGAAAGACCAGCTCTGTTCATCGCATCCCAAGGGGATACCTCGGTACGTTCCATCAATATGCAAAGGCTTCTTGCCGTTGCACCAAAGCATACACAAAGCTGGCTTCTTCCCTCCGACGCACATTTTATTGTAAAAGACAATGATTTTACGTCGGTGGCAGAAGACGGCAAGTATTGTGAAAGAATACTGAGCTTTTTAGATTTGGTCCTATCTACGCAGTAGTACTATCATTCCAAGCAAAAAGCGCCTCAAGGCGCTTTTATAGTACATATTCATACAGCAGGAAATAGTCAAGTCCGTAACAGCCCAATCCCAGGTCAACCCTATCAACATACCGGAACCCGCATTTTTCGTAGAGCGCGATGGCGGGCCGATTGTTTTCATATACATCCAGCCGGATGGTTCTTTGTCCCTGCTCCTTCGCGTAGGAGAGTGTAAATTTCAAAAGCTCGTGGCCGATGCCGCGCTTGAGATAATCGGGATGAATGGCAAGCGTGTGGATGACGAGTATGTCCTGATAATCGGCGTCGGTTAGCCAGGTAACGGTATGATAGGCCTCCTCCGGCTCGTGACTTAATATGACTGAGCCCGCAATTTTACCGTCCGCCATATAGACAAACAGCGTGCCCTCTTCCGCCGCCCGCTGTGCGTTCTCCCGCACGGGGTAGAAGCCCTTGCGCCAGCCAGGGTGGTTGACGGTGGCCGTGAGATGATCGTTGAGCGCATCATAGAGCGCTGCGAGCTCTTCCACATCCGCCAGGGTACCTTTCCGGATGCCGTCGTCATATACCATGCTTCTTTCCCCTCCCTCATTCCATAGATGTAACATGGTTTATGGTAAACGTTCCCTGCCTGCGCTGTCAATATCGCAAAGACGTTAGAAAGCAATACAGGCCTCCAGATGAAGGCCTGTATTGCCGCTGGCGCTTATATGTCCGTCAACCGCTTATTTGTTGCAGTTGTAGAGACCGCTGTTCTGGAGCTGGTTCAGTATGCCGTTGACGTCCACGGAGCCGCTGCTCTTAGGGCAATTGGAACCCGAATAGGATTTGACCTGATCGAGCGCCTTATTGACGGCGTCCTGAAGCTGGGCGCTATTGTTGCTGCCGCTAGTGGGGCAGTTGGAACCAGAAGAGACTTTTGACTTCGCCTGATCGAGCGCCTTATTGACTGCATCCTGAAGCTGGGACTTCACATCGCTGTTGCCGCTTGTGGGGCAGTTGGAACTCTGCTGGGGAGCGATTACGACGCCCGCCACCTGGTTGGAGCCGCTGCTCGTCGGGCAGTTGGAGGAAGACCCGTAGTTTTTAACTGCTTCCTTGGCCTGCGCAATCGCTTCGTCGATCGCGGTGCTGCCCGTTTCTTCGGTTGCGGCAGCTTTTACCTCGGTGTCATCCTGGGCTTGAGTGGGAGCAACTGCTTCTGCCTCGGTTCCTTCTTCAGCCTGCTTTTCTTCCACTGCGGGAATGCACTTGGTTGTTGCGCAGGAGTCCTTGCAGCCTGCGGTGGCGCAATCCGCCGCGTCACAGCCGTTGTTTGCGCAATCCGCTTCGGTGCAGGAGAGCGCCTCCTCGGCGGGGGTAGAGCTCGTGTTGCCGCAGACGGTCTGCGCGCAATCCGTGGTAACGCACTGGGTACCATCACAATCTACCTTGGTGCAATCGGGCGTGGTGCAGCCGCCACTTTCACAGATGGGGCCGTAGCGCAATACTTCTTCGGTCAGTCCGCATTGTCTGAGCTTTTCCTGAATGTTGCTGATATCGCTTGCGGTAAGCTTGTATTTCGCCAGGCAGTTGCTGATGGGGGACGTGTTCGCCGTCGGACATGTCGAGGCGGCAAGCGCGGGCACGGCCAGAGCAAACATCAATAGTAGGGCAATAGAAGTCGCTAAGATTTGCAAGATTCGCTTCATTTCTGTGCATCTCCTTTTGTTTGATGTATGTATAATAACACGCGTTATACATGGTTTCCAGTGAACAAAATATTAATATGGCGCCTGTTTTCGGCCATTTTTGTGATTTTTGAAATGTATGCTTCCAGCATATCCGAATTTTGGATTGACATGTATCCATTGTAATCTTGCAGTTTTTCCTGCAAAAAGGAGCCTGCCGAGACGGCAAGCTCCTTTATACTAGTTTTTGATTGATTAATATCCGAAGAGGTGCACCCAGTAGGTTACGCCATTTACTCGGAGGCACGCTGCGCCGGTCTTCGTAAAGCTCGTGCGCATGGCATTCTCCTTGTGTTTCTGGGAATTCATGAACCCGTCCGCAGCGCTCTGCGCGGTGGGAAGCCCGGAGCCCTTGGCGATGTTTTCGCCGTTGAGGTTCTCAGGATCGACGGTAAAGCACATGGTGCCGTCCGGACGCTCGTGGCTGAACTTCTTCACGATCTCCTGCACCCGGATCTTAGCTGCCTTATTCAGAGCATCCGTGGTCGTCAGCTTCTTTAGGCCTGACTGCGAGCGATAACCGTTGATGATGCTGATGAGCTGCGCCGCATCCGCGTCATCATACCCGCTCTGGCTGGATCCGGAGCTTCCGGAATCGGAGCCGCTGCCGCCCGAATAGCTGCTCTGAGTCAGGTACTGGCTGCTGACATACCCGGTGCCGCCGTTGTAGCTGATCTTGGTCCAGCTGCCGCTTGTCCCCAGCTTGGGTACAATGGTTCCTTTATATAGGGAGCCTATGATGTTGTAGCTGGTGCCCGGCCCACTTCTGACATTGACGTTGGTTGTTGCCGCCATATAGCCGGTGCTGCCGCCGGAGGAGTTTTCGCCGGAGGAGCTCGCTGCCTTCAGATAAGCAGAGCTGACGTAGGCTTTTGTGCCGTTGTAATTGATGATGGTCCAGGAGCCTGAGGCGCCGAGTTTGGCAACCGTAGTACCCGCCGCAAGCGTGCCGAGTTTGGAGTAGCCTGTCCCAGGTCCGCTGCGGACGTTCACGTTGGCGGTGGCCGTTACATAGCCGGGTTGCGTTGTACTGCCGCCGGAAGAAGAGCTTGCGCCCTTCAGGTAATTCGAACTGATATAAGCTTTTTGATCGTTATAGTTGACGATGGTCCAGCTGCCGCTTGTGCCTAGCTTTTCCACCTTGGTGCCCTTCGCAAGCACGCCGAGCTTCGTATAGCCGGTGCCGGGACCGCTTCTTACATTGACATTGGCAGTCGCTTCTACGTACGAGGCGGCGAGCACCTCAACCGTCACGTCTTCATATGCACCCGCTCCGCTTTGTTCTGCCGCCAGCGCAGGCATGGCAAACGCCATGGATAGGGCAAGCGCAAGGCCGAGGGCTGCGGTTTGCAGGAAACGTTTCATTGTCGGTCCTTCCTTCTTTTGTTTTTTATATCGTAACACGAATCCGTACAGAACTCTAATGAACAAACCATAAATATACCAGCGCATTTCACTGTTTTTCTAAACCCCAAATTCAGATGACAGAAGCGGAAATTGCAGGAACGAAACTTTTTCATTCAATTAATAGCGAATAGGTCCATGGCTCTTTGAAATGCTTAAACGGGACCGTTCACACCGGAACGGCCCCGTCTTTGTACAAACATTTTTATTGTTTCTGAAGCATCTCGTGAATAGCTGCTGCGGCCTTTTTGCCCGCACCCATGGCGAGGATGACGGTGGCGGCGCCTGTTACGGCGTCCCCTCCCGCATACACGCGGGGCTTGCTCGTGGCGCCGGTTTCTTCCTCCACAATGATGCCGCCCCACTTCTGCGTGGCGAGACCAGGCGTTGTATCCTTAATCAGCGGGTTGGGCGAGTTGCCGATGGCGACGACCACGGTATCCACTTCCAAAGTAAACTCGCTGCCTTCCTTTGCAACGGGACGCCGGCGGCCGGAAGCGTCCGGCTCGCCTAAAGCCATTTCCACGCATTCCATGGAGACGACGTTGCCGTTTTCATCCCCGTTGATGCGGGTGGGGTTACACAGCACCTTGAATACGATATCCTCTTCCTTGGCGTGATGGACTTCCTCCAGACGCGCGGGCATTTCTTTTTCGCTGCGGCGGTACACGATATACACCGTCTCCGCGCCCAGGCGCTTGGCGCAGCGCGCCGCGTCCATGGCCACATTGCCGCCGCCGATGACGGCGACGCGTTTGCCTACGCGCACGGGGGTATCCGTAACCGGGAAGGTATAGGCCTTCATCAGGTTGATGCGGGTCAAGAATTCGTTGGCGGAGTAAACCCCGTTCAGGTTTTCGCCGGGGATCTTCTGGAAGTTGGGGAGGCCCGCGCCGCTTCCTACAAATACGGCGTCAAACCCTTCCTCTTCCATAAGCTCGTCCAGGCTGACTGAGCGGCCCACCACGGTGTTTGTCTCTATTTTCACGCCCAGTTTTTCAACGGTTGCGATTTCCTCGCGAACCAACGCCTTGGGCAGGCGGAATTCCGGTATGCCGTAGACCAGCACGCCGCCGGGGGTGTGCAGAGCCTCGAATATCGTGACGTCATAGCCAAGCTTGGCAAGGTCCGCAGCACAGGTCAGCCCCGCCGGGCCTGAGCCTACGACGGCGATGCGCTTGCCATTCTTTTCGGATACGGGTTCGGGCTTTATGCCTTCCTCCCTTGCCTTTTGCATGGCGTAATCCGCCGCGAACCGCTCCAGTCGTCCAATGCCCACGGGCTCGCCTTTGATGCCGCGCACGCAGCGCTGCTCGCACTGTGTTTCCTGCGGGCAGACTCGCCCGCAAATGGCGGGAAGGTTATTTGTGCTCCTTAATATCTGATAGGCAAGGTCAAAGTCGGTTTCCTCTATGGCCTTAATAAATTCGGGAATACGGACGTTGACGGGACAACCGCCCACACATGGTTTGTTTTTACACTGCAGGCAGCGTTTGGCTTCCTCCTGCGCCATGGCTACGTCATACCCTTGAGAGACCTCTTCAAAGTTCTTGTTGCGCACATCGGGCGCCTGCTCGCGGGCAGGCAGCTTCTTGGGGTTCATATTGGGCATGTTACTTTACCTCCCCTGTCAGGCGGCAGACATGCCGCTCGATGCTTTCAGTCTCCTGGGGCTTATACATGCGGCTCCTCTGAATGGCCTCGTCAAAATCCACCTGGTGCGCGTCAAAATCCGGGCCGTCCACACAGGCGAATTTGGTTTGGCCGCCTACGGTGACGCGGCAGCCTCCGCACATGCCGGTGCCGTCCACCATGACCGGGTTCATGGAGACGATGGTCTTGATGCCGTACTGTTTGGTGATGTTGCTTACCGCGCGCATCATGGGCAGCGGGCCGATGGCGATGACGAGATCATAATGTACGCCCGCCTTGATCTGATCCTCCAGCGCCGTGGTCGTAAACCCCTTGTGGCCATTTGAACCATCATCCGTCATGATATACAGGTTGGTACACGCATTCTGCAACTCGTCCACCAATATAAACAGGCTGGTGTTTCGGAAACCGACGATGATATCCACATCCGCGCCGATTTCATGCAGCGCTTTTGCCTGCGGGTAAGCAATGGCAATACCTAAGCCGCCGCCGATAACGGCAACTTTTTTGCCTTCCATCCCCTCAACCTCGCTGGGCTTGCCCAAGGGGCCGACAAAATCCAGTATATATTCCCCCTCATTGAGGGTATCGAGCTTGTTCGTGGTCGCGCCCACTTTCTGAAATATAATGGTGATTGTTCCCTTTTCGCGGTCATACCCCGCTATGGTCAGCGGAATGCGCTCGCCGTTTTCATCCACGCGCAGGATTATGAACTGGCCGGGCAAAGCTTTCTTTGCGACTTTGGGGGCGAGCACCTCCAATAAGGTGACCGTTTCGTGCAAAGGCCGCTTGCGTACGATCTGATACATCCGTTTTCCTCCTTTTATCTTTACCGGGGTATAGGGATACACGTTTGCATTGTACTCTAGGCTTTGCCGGCCTGTCAAATGGTTATGGCTGTATGTTTTGACACAACCTAAGAATATTCGAGGTTTTTACACAAGTATCTCAATCTGTGCATATGCATTGCAAAAAGGGCATGCTATCATGATAAGGTAGAGTGCGCCGCGTTGGGGCGTTAAAACGGAGGTACCCATGCAACTGAAAATTGAAAATATATCGATAGAAGCAAAAACCGGTGAAACGCTGCTTTCCCTGATCACACGCGCAGGACTTGACGACGCGCATATGGAGAACAAGCCGCTTGCCGCGCAGATCGGCGGTGAAGTGTTTCACTTAAACTATGTGCCGGTCCGTATGAAGGACGGCGTGGAAACGCCGCGCTCTGCGGTCCTGAACGCGGGCGGAAACATAAAGCTCCTGCGTTACGGCGATGCAATGGGCAGACGCGTATACGAGCGAACGCTGTTGTTCGTGTTGATACTCGCGGTGCGCAAGAAATTCCCCGGGGCGCGGGTACTGGTGCAGTATGCGCTCGGTCAGGGGCTGTATGTGCAGCTTGATAAAAGCCCCGGTCTCACCGAGGCGGAGACACAGTTATTAAAGGAAGAATGCCTGCGCATCATCGAGGCCGACCTTCCTCTGGAGCGGGAAAGGCTCAATATTCAGGACGCCATAGAATTCTTCAGCGACGACGGGCAGATCGATAAGGTCCGTCTCCTGCAGTGGCGCAAATTCAGCTACTTTGACGTGTACCGCCAAAGCGGGTACATGGATTACTTTTATGGCGAGATGGCGCCTTCCACCGCCTATGCGCGGGTGTTCGACCTGGCCTTTTTGCACCCCGGGCTTGTGCTGCTGCTACCCGACCATGATGATCCGGATGAGCCTGCCCAATACCAGCACAGCCCCAAGCTGTTTGCCGTGTTTGCGCAGAGCGATGAATGGGAACGGCTGCTGCGCTGCGGCAACGTGGCGGATCTCAACGATCTGGTGGCCAACCACCGCATCCGGGAGTTGGTGCGCGTGAGCGAAGCGCTGCACGAAAAGAGCTACGCCATGCTCGCCGACCGCATTGTTGAGCGCGGGGCGCGCGCGGTTCTTTTGTCCGGCCCTTCCTCTTCCGGCAAAACCACCAGCGCCAACCGGCTGTATACGCAGCTGCGGGTACTGGGAAAAAGCCCGGTCCTTCTTTCGCTGGACGATTATTACATTGATCGGGATCGCATCCCGCGCGGTGAAAATGGCGAAGTTGATCTGGAGCATATCAACACCATAGACACCACGCAGTTCTGCAAGGATTTGGAACTGCTTCTGGCGGGCGAACCGGTGGAGATTCCGCGGTTCGATTTCTTGCAGGCCAGGCGCGCCCCAAAGGGCCACTTGTTGCAGGTGGGTCCGGATGAGCCGCTCATTATCGAAGGTATCCATGGGCTCAATCCACTGCTATTGTCCTCTTCCATCCCGATGGATAGTATATTCCGCGTGTATGTGAGCGCACTCACGACATTGAACCTCGACGACCACAACCGCATCCGCACCACCGATATGCGCCTTTTACGCCGCATGGTGCGGGATTATGAAACGCGCGGCGCAAGCGTGGAAAAAACGCTCTCCATGTGGCCGAGTGTGAGGCGCGGGGAGGACAAATGGATATTCCCCTACCAGGAGCAGGCGGATGCATTTTTCAACACCGCGCTCGTATATGAGCCGGCTGTGCTTAAAAAGCACATTTTCCCGCTGCTCAAAGCCGTGCCCGAGGAAAGCCCCTATTTCTACATGGCCCGGGATCTTGTGAAGTTCCTAAACTATTTTGCGGATGCGGAAATTGAGGACGAGGTACCACCCACCTCCATCCTGCGCGAATTTATCGGCGGCAACACGTTTTATAAGAAGTTTGATTGAGGCAGGCAAGAAGGTAATAAAGGGCCGCATTCCATCTAGGAATGCGGCTTTAGAATATCTGTAACCTTACTTTAGGGTTTCAAGGTATCGGCGCTTTCAGCGCCGACGATAATTTTTTTGCTTTGGGGAAACTGCGTTTCCCCAACCCCCTTCCTTAAACTGCCGATAGCGAGGCGAGGGGGAGGCCCTTGGTAAACTGTGTTCCACTTTCTTGAGAACACCTGTACCCAGGGGGGCGCGGGGGCAGAGCCCTCCCGCTATGAAATAGAAATTCTATCGCGACGGCCCGCAGGACTAGTGTCCGAGGCGTCTCCCGCCGAAGACGCGGTGCTACCTTTCTTACTTCGCCTTCCGCCACGGGAAGCTGATATGCCGCGTGGCAGAGCCGCGCATATACCCGCCTTTTTGTACTTTTACGTCCGTAACGGTCACGACGGCCTTTTCGCAGGAATTGGTAATCAT
>JAEZIE010000223.1 GCA_023416175.1 Bacillota bacterium | reverse complement strand
GAACCGGATGCTGCCACCCGTGGGACGCTCCAGCAGGTTGATGCACCTTAAAAGCGTGCTTTTTCCAGAGCCCGATGCGCCGATAATGCACACGACATCCCCCGGTGAAACAGAAAAATCGATATCGCGTAGTACGGTATGGTCGCCAAAGTTTTTCCGCAGATGCTGGACTTCTATGTTATACGCCATATTTGCGACCTCCTTTGCGCGTCGTTTTGAGGTTGGTATTCACGATCGCGCTGATATCCGTCTGGGAGCCGGGGATGATTCGGTAATTCTCTGGTCCATCCATCTTCTTTTCGATCAACCGGAGAATTCGCGTGGTGGTAAATGTCAGCACCAGGTAAATAACCGCCGCGACAAAGAATGCCTCAAAGAACTTATAGTATGTACCCGAAACCGATTTTGCGGTAAAGAATAGTTCGGATACCGCAATAACGTTTAATACCGAGCTATCCTTGATATTCACAACAAACTCATTGCCAATAGAAGGCATGATGTTACGGACAGCCTGTGGCAAAACGACATTGGTCATGGTCTGCCAATGCGTCATGCCGAGTGAATGTGCACCCTCAGTCTGACCGCTGTCCACCGAGATGATACCGCCTCTTATAATTTCCGCCATGTACGCGCCGGTGTTGATGGAAATGACAATGATGGCCGCTGTGGTGGAAGGAAGGTCAATCCCCATATACTGCATTGCGCCATAGAAAATGACCATGGCCTGCACGATCATCGGCGTGCCGCGGAACACTTCGATATAGGCGGATAAGATGAACCGAAGGATATAGAGCAATATCCGTTTTACAATGTTATCGTCCGGATTGATGGGAATGGTTCTAAGAACCGCCACAAGTAGGCCGATAATAAAACCAATGACGGTGCCCGTGATAGCCACAAGCATCGTCATACCCGTTCCTCTTAAGAACAGCATCCCGTTTTCTTGCAATATAAATCCAATCCAGCCCCAAAATGTAGTAGGCATCTATTCTCTCCCCATCTGATGTAGGCCGCTGACAAAGTTCTCAGGACTTTATCAGCGGGTTTTCTGAACGTTAAAAGTGCGCTTTCACGCACTTTTTTCCGCAAATCTGACAGTGCATGCTGTCAGATTTGATCAAGCGTGGGGGATTGCGATCCCCCACGCCCCCTAAGCTGGATTGTAATCCAGATCTGGTCCAAGAGTAAGCATCCCGCCTTGTTTATAATCCTTTATTCGGAGAGGGGCTGTCTTGCAACAGCTTCATCCATCATCTGCTGGCGCTGCTCTTTGCTGATACCGGCGAGTATCTCGTTGATGGGCCCGACGAGATCGCTGCCCTTGGGCAGGCCGACCGCGACCGCGACATCCTCGGGAGAAGCTTCAAAACCCTGGCCAGTCTCAAACTGCACAAACGTGAGATCAGGGTTGGAAGCCACAGCAGAGACCGCGCCCGGCCGTTCGGATACGTATCCATCCACCTTGCCGGAGGTAATCGCAACGATCATGGCGGGGAAATTTTCCATCGGGGTCTGGTGTTGGACATCGGGAATCTGATCCACCACGGTATCGTGGAATGTGTTGAGCTGAGCCACGATCTTTGTACCCTTGAAATCCGCAATGCTCTTGGCAGCGGCAAGCGGGCTGTCCTTCTTGACGACGATGACGAGATCGCTCTCATAGTACGGATCGGTGAAGTCAATGGTGACCGCACGCTTTGCGGTGGGGCTCATACCGGCGATAATGGCGTCGATCTTGCCGGAGATGAGCGCCGGCGCCAGGCCGTCCCATTCAGTCTTGACGATGACGAGTTCACGGCCGAGCGCATCGGCGATGAGCTTGGCCATCTGCACATCGTAGCCATCCGCAAAGCCACCTTCGGGGATGGGAACGGTTGTTTCGGTTCCGCTTTCCTGCGTCCAGTTAAAGGGCGCATAGTTGCATTCCAGGCCGACACGGAAGGGCTCCTGGGTAGCAGGCGCTTCGGTAGCCACAGGCGCTTCGGTAGCTGAGGCTGGGGCTTCAGTCGCGGCGGGTGCAGCTGCGGGCGCTGCGCAGGCAGCAAGCCCAAGGCACATCACAAGCGCCAACAGCAGGGCAATACTCTTCTTCATTGGTCGTTCCTCCATAAATTTAATTTTGGCAAATAAAAAGACGGCCGGAGCGATTACTCCAGCCGCCGGGTTAACTTTTCCCTGTGCGAACTGATGAATAGCGCTCCACAGCGCATCACTGCGCTGCGACAGTCGACAGAATATTCTCCTGTTAACCAGCAGCATACCGTCCAAGCCGATATGTCACTTCGGCAAGTTCCCCTTTCACAAAGCATCTTCGCCCCTTGACCGGCTCCGCCCTGCTACTATTGAAACCTGCGCCTCTATCCTCTTATGATCCGCAACGTTCATTGCGGTTTAAATCATTATGGTACAGGATATATCAAAAGTCAATATGAAAAAGAAGGCTGTCTCACAAAGTATACCTGCAACAGTACTTGAGACAGCCAGTTCAACGAGTTTTAGTCGGAGTTGCCGTTTTCGACCACAGGCAATGCCCTGGGTATTTAAGCAAGATCCATATTATGCAGAATCCCTCTGCAGAAGTATACGACCAGCATGGAAATGAGAATATTCCATGCCGTGAATAACACATAGGTCAGTATCTGCGGGATCACATCGCCCAGCATCATGCAGCCAATCATTCCCGGCAGGACCAGGAACATCAGCAAGACGATGTATACGATGATGACGAGCACCTTATTTTTGGTCGGCCCAAGCACGCGCTCTACCACCAGCATGCCCGCCATATACAGCAGTGAAATACTCGCATAGCAGAATAGGGCCATCACGCCCTCCATCAGTGTCCCTTGGAAGAGCACAACGCCAAGCGCCGCGAACAATACGCCGTCCGCAAGCGCCTTTCCAACCTGCGGCAAAAGTACCGCCATCAGTTTGTTCCAGGCGTTTACGGGGGCCAGGTAGAGTACGGGGTACATGAGCTCTCTCGCAATGCCACCCGTCATATTCAAAAACAGCATGATCCAGGCACTCATGGAGAGAACCCCCCACAGCCATCCGTCCTCCATCGCTACACCGGGCAGGAAGAGCATGCCCATGATGGGGCCTGCAAATGCGCCAAGAGAATAAAGATCAAATAAGAATACACCGCTGCGCGATTGCTCCCGCAAGATCCGGCCAGTAAAGGCAAGTGCCCCTGTCCCATAAAGCGGGCCTTTTTCCCGCTTGATTTTTGCACTGACCTCCCCCTGGGAGGTAAACCGGCCCGCTTTCGCGTCCTCCTGTTTCTGGTTGGCGCGCTCCGCGGCCAGCAGCACATCTTCAAAATAATCCATATTGGTACGCTGCAGCAAAAGCGCGCAGACAAGCGTACCTAAGAGCACCAATACCGTATAAAGTACGGCGCTGCTCCACTGGTATTGCGCAAAACTTACCGCGAGGCCGCGTGCCCAGCCGACAAACGGAAAATAGTTCCACGCGTCCGCACTAAAATAGAGCCTGAGCGCCGTCTGAAGATCGCCGCTCCCCCGTGAGAACAGCAGAAAGCCGCCCAATATCCCAACGAGTATTGCAGTGAGCACAACGTTAACATAACTGCGCCGTTTCGGCGAGCCCGCACAAAAAGCATAGAGCAGGGCGGACAATATCTGCGAGGCGAAGCCGATAAGCGCATAGGAGGCCATAAGCCCCAGCAGCGCATAGCCGTCCAGGCCCGCCGCGTTACGCATATTGGGGTACTGGAATATCATGAAAACCGACGCAGCAAGTAAAATGCCCGCCTGCTTGAGGATGCCGCCCACCAGTATTTTTCTTGGGCTTACTGGCGCAACAAAAAGAAAATTGACATCTG
>JAEZIE010000210.1 GCA_023416175.1 Bacillota bacterium | reverse complement strand
GTTTCGAGCTTATCCAAATCCTCATCCTTGGGATGCGTGAACGGATGGTGCATGGCAAAGAAGCGCTGCGAATCCTCGTCCCACTCCAAGAGCGGGAAGTCCGTGACCCACAAAAGATCATAGGTATCCGGCTGGATCAAAGATAACCTGCGGGCAAGTTCCAGACGCAATGCGCCTAAGGAGGCGAACACCACGCTGTTTTTATCCGCCACAAAGAATACTGTGTCCCCTGTGTTGGCGCCGACGCGGGAGAGGATGGCCTGGATGGTTTCCTCGTTTAAGAACTTCGCAAAGGAGGACTGCAATCCTTCGGCCTTGAGGTTCATCCACGCAAGGCCCTTGGCCTGGTAGGTCTTTACATATTCAGCCAAAGAGTCGATTTCGCGGCGGGAGAATTTTTCAGCGCCGCCCGGTACCACCACGCACCGTACGCTGCCGCCGTTTTCGACTGCTGCGGTGAATACGGAAAAACCGGCGTCCTTGACCAAGTCGCTTATGTTCTGCAGTTCCAGCCCGAAGCGGGTGTCCGGTTTGTCGGAGCCATACCGCTCCATCGCCTCCGCGTATTTGAGCCTGGGCAGCGGGAGCTTGATTTCTACGCCCAAAGTTTCCGCAAACATGCGCTTTAAGAACCCTTCGTTGACGGCAATCACGTCGTCTTCTTCCACAAAGGATAATTCAAGGTCGATCTGCGTAAATTCCGGCTGGCGGTCCGCGCGAAGATCCTCGTCACGGAAGCAGCGGGCGATCTGCATATACCGGTCATAGCCGGAAAGCATCAATAGCTGCTTGAACTGCTGCGGGCTTTGCGGCAGGGCATAGAACTTGCCGGGGTGCACACGGCTGGGCACCAGGTAATCGCGCGCGCCTTCGGGCGTGCTCTTGGTAAGAATGGGGGTTTCAATTTCCAGGAAGCCCTGCTCGGAGAAATATGTGCGGGCGATATGCGCGATTTTGTGCCGCAGCATCAGATTCTTCTGCATGGCCGGACGGCGAAGATCCAAATAACGGTATTTTAAGCGCATCTGTTCGTTCGTCTTGGTATCGTCACCGATTTCGATGGGCGGGGTCTCGGACTTGCCCAATATTTTAAAATCCTGCACGCGCACTTCAAACGCACCCGTCTGCATGCGGGCGTTCACCATATCCGGCGCCCGATGCACCAAAGTGCCTTTAACCGCCAGCACGTATTCCGCGCGGATACTCTGCGCTTTCTCAAACAGTTCCGCAGGAAGCTCGCCTTCGTCAAACGTCACCTGCATGATACCCGTGCGGTCCCTCAGCGCGATGAATATCAGCTTGCCAAAATCGCGCCGCGCATTGGTCCAACCCATCAGCACGACGTTCGTATTGACCTCCGCTTCACCAAGAAGCGCGCAATACTGTGTTCTTTTCCAGCCGCCCAGCAATTCGCTCATTGCCTAACTCCACCTTCTATTATTATTTGAGCATTTCGGCAACGGCTTCCGCCGTCAGGGAGACGTATTCTTCTTCCCCCGTTGCCATCCGCTTTAGTTTGATTTTGCCTTCATTGAGCTCGTTTTCCCCCAGTACCGCCACAAAGCGGGCCGAGAGTTTATCCGCATATTTGAACTGCGCTTTGATGCTGCGGCCCACATGGTCACACTCCACCTTGAAGTCAAGCCTGCGCAAGGAATGCGCGAGTGAAAAGCCCTTGATGCGGGCCTCTTCACCGATGCCCGCAATATAGATATCGTAGGGCTCGGGTTCGGGAATTTTAAGCCCCTGGTTTTCCACCACCAGCAGCAGCCGCTCCATGCCCATTCCAAAGCCTACCCCGGGCATACTTGGCCCGCCGATCTCTTCCACCAGGCCGTCATACCGCCCGCCGCCGCACACCGTCCCCTGGGACCCGATGTGGGTGGAAATGACCTCGAACACAGTGCGCGTATAATAATCAAGCCCTCTTACAATATGGGGATCAATTTCATATGCGACACCCATTGCGTCAAGGCATCCTTTGAGCTCCGTCATATGTGTCTCGCAGCCTTCACATAGGTAATCTAAAATTACCGGCGCTTTCGCAGCAATTTCCTTGCAGCCGGGCACCTTGCAGTCAAGCACCCGCAACGGATTCTTTTCATAGCGGGTCTTGCAGTCCGCACAAAGCGTCTCATAGCTTCCCTTAAGATATTCCTTGAGCGCAGCGTGATAATTCGGGCGGCATTCCGGGCAGCCGATGCTGTTGATATGGACGTTCAAATCTTTGACGCCCACGCGTTCAAACAGCTCCAGCGCAATGCCGATGCATTCGGCGTCCGCGCTCGCCTTGGGTGCCCCGAATATCTCCACGCCGAACTGGTGGTGCTCCCGCAACCTGCCCGCCTGAGGCTTTTCATAACGGAACACCGGGCAGTAAAGGTAATACATTTTGGTTGGCTGCGTTTCCGCAAACAGCTTCTGCTCCACAAACATGCGCACGACGCCCGCGGTTCCCTCGGGCTTTAGCGTGATGGAGCGGCCGCCTTTATCCTCAAACGTGTACATCTCTTTCTGCACGATATCCGTGGTATCCCCGACGCCGCGAAAAAACAGCTCCGTATGCTCGATAACGGGGGTACGCGTTTCTTTGAGGCCGTACTTTTCACAGATTTCGCGCACGAGCCCTTCGATAAAATGCCACTTGTAGCTGTCCTGCGGGGTCACATCTTTTGTGCCCTTGGGCGCCTGCAACGCCATAAGTTTCCCTCCTAATATAACCGGAATCCGCCGGATATGATGAAGAAGGCCTTCCATCCCCTATATGAGGGACGGAAGACCCGCGGTGCCACCCTGATTGAGCCTTTAATAAGCTCCACTTTGCGCCTTTAACGCAGGCATTACGTCGCAGCTTGCCCGGATCTACCGGGGTCTACTGCGCCGCTCCCGGGTGTCTTTCCTGCTGCTACCTTACTGAAGCGGCTTTCAGCCTATGGCCGCCTCTCTCTTTTGCCGTACGCAACGCTACTCGCCCGATCATCGCTTTTGTTTGTTTATTATACTGGGGGAATATGGGCCTGTCAATGCAAAAGCGTGTCTATTTACCCAACGTTATCTTATGGGTATGTTCCTAAAAACACAGGTTATGGAGCATGATTCCCTCATTTCTTGCACGTTTCGCCACAATGCCATATATTCTTAACATTTTTAGTTGAAAATTGACGACTGTTCATATAATATTAATATATCATTTGTATGGGATGTATGGTATTTACCCCCATGGAAATTGATGCGCAATGGGCGCCCATCCGGCCTGGTTACCGGCTTAGTAACAATAGCAGCAAGGAGATCGGCAGTTTGGATTGGTTGGTCGTCATACTGGTGGTAACCGCTCTGGCGATGATTGGAGTAATTTCCTTGATCCACCGCGGGCGGGTTCGCATATGGAGTATTTGCATGATACTCCTTGGACTTGGCATCGGGATTCTTCTTTATACGCAAATTAGCCTTTTTAAGAGCTGGCAAACCATACTTTCTATCGTATTCTCCATTGTATTGGCGCTTGTGCTCCTCTATCTGTTTATTGTACTCGGAGTGCGCAAGCAGCAAAAGAGCACAAAAGCGGACAAGAATCCGGAGGAAGGCGACGTGCTTGCCACTGCTTCGCGCGAGCCCATGCGGCTTTCAGATTGGGAGGCCGTTATTGCGTACAGTGCCGCGCCCGCCAAAGCCAGCAAAGAAATCCGCCGCGTAAACGCGGAAAAGACGCCCAAGGTTCCCATGGAAGCTTCTTTCTCTTCCGCAGTGTTTACGTCGAGCACGAAGGCTGACGTTAACCTAGAAGATGAAGCAATGGCGGCGGACGCTATTACCTCCTTCTTCCGTGAAAGCACACAGATGCCTGCATCCGCCATCCGTATGGACGCCGTGAAGCGCTCTGTGACGGTTAACGAAAAGGTGGAAGAGCGCAAACCATACCCCGAGCCGTTGCGGGTATCGCCGTCAGCAAAGCCCATAGTAGAACCCGCAGCTGATAAAGAGGACGAGGCGTTTGAAAGCCTCTCCTTCCGTGTTGTGCGGGATAAATCGGCTCAGGGCGTATCGGCCGTTTCACAAAACAATCAGGAATCTGCGTTTAACTCTCCCTTGGCGCCCAAATCCTCCGTCACGAAAGACGCGCACGCAGCCGAGCAGGAGACAGCGCCCTCCCCCGTTTACAAGGTGCATAAGCCTGCTGCCGCCGTTCCTTCGGAGGAAGAAACGCCTATTGCTTTGGAAATAGCCATAGAACAGGAAGAATTAGCCCCCTCTGTTCTTTTGAAGTCCGATGCGGATGTTCCGGAGCAGGCGCAGCTGCCTGAAGACGCTGCTATCTTAGTTGAAACGCCGGAACAGCCTGCGGCTAAGCTGGAAACTTATATGCCCGCCTTTGCGGAAGAACTGGTTGCACCCGTAATGGAAGCACCGCAGGAACTTGCGACGCAGGAAGTAATCGTTAGCGAAGAACCGCTTCCCACCATTATGGCGGAAGAACCGGAAGAATATAGTGCACTCTCCCCCACAGCCGCGGAATGGGAAGTAGAGCCCGTTCCCGCTGTCCAGGAAGCACAGCCTGCTGTTGATGAAGACGAACCGCTCGAAGAAGCCGAACCAGAAGTGCAGGTTGAAGAGGCTGATCCGATTGGTAATGCCGAATTGGTATCCGAATCCGAACCGGTATCCACAAAACTCGAACTGCCCGCCTTGGAGGAGAGCGAACCTCTTGTACCCGAACAAAAGAATGCAGAAACGGAATTTGGAGCGGGCATGGCCATGCTCAACACGCTGATTGCGTCAAAAGAGTACCGCAATGCGCAGACGTTGATATTCGATTTGCTGCGCATGGAATATGAACCTACCGAAGAGGAGAAGAGGCGGCTTTTATTGGTAATGAAGCTACTCAAAGAAAAGGAAACGAAGGCGAATGCGGACGCGCGCAGCCGGTAAAAACAATAAAATTGACAAACCTGCCTTTGTGCAGAAGTTTGGCATCATATTGGCGGCGACCGCAACCACTGTTCTGATTTGTCTTGGCGCTTTGGGCGGCATAGCCCGGGTTGCCAGTGACCCTGCTTTTGCGCCGGAAACCAGCATCAATGGCATTGATATCAGCGGCTTGAGCTTTGCGGAAGGCAAACGCCGGATCCTTCAAAACGAACAGGCTCAGCTTGCAAAGGTTTCCTTGCCCGTTTCCTATAACGGTGCGACGCAGACATTTGGAGCAAGGGAGCTTGGGGTTTCCACCAATGCGAATGAACTCCTGGACGAAGCATACCGCAGAAACAAAGCGGGCGTGTTTCATCGGGATTTTAACCTGACCCATACCCCGTTTCATCAAAACACGGAAGTTGTGTTAGATGAAGAGAAGCTGACCAACACTCTGATGCGGTTTTTAGGAGAGCGCGATATTCCTGCGATGAATGCCACAGCTTCCTTTAACACCATTGAACGAGAGTTCGTCTACACAAATGAAAAGACCGGGCATATAGCCGACGTTACAGCCGTGGTGAACGCTGTGAAGGATAAACTCGTAAAGAAAGAATACAGCACATTCGCCGTGAGCGATGGCTATATCAATATCATAAAACCCACTCTAACGACTCAGACGCTTGCTCACAACACTGTCCTGATCGGCCGGTGCGTAACGCTAGCAACCAGCGATGAAAACCGCAACACCAATATCCGACTGATGTGTGAAGCGGTGGATGGGTTGATGCTTAGCCCCGGCGAAACGCTATCCCTCAACGAGCTCGTGGGCCAGCGTACGGAAGATAAGGGCTTTAAGGCCGCCGCCGCAATTGTGGACGGGCAGCTGACGGACTCTATCGGCGGCGGTATCTGCCAGCTTGCCGGGACATTGTACAATGCGGCGCTGTATGCGGATATGGATATCGTGGAGCGCGTACACCATACCTGGCCGTCGGAGTATCTGCCCATCGGCCTTGACGCGACGCTCAATTGGGACAACAAAGATTTAAAGATCCGGAACCGCTCCGAGTTCCCGATATACATCACAGCCACATTAAAGGATCTTGTGGTGACGGTGGAGATATACGGAGAACAATTGCCAGACGGCATGGAGATTGAAGTGGAGACCGTGATGCTCAAAGAGATCCCCTCCCCCGATCCTGTGCTCATTTATACGGACGAGCTTCCAGCGGGCACAAGGCGCACCAAAGTTCGCAGCCGCAAGGGCTACGAGGTCGTCACCTACCGACATTACCTCAAGGATGGAGTCGTGATGACGAGCGAAATGCTTTATGAGGACCATTTCCGCGCGATGCGCGGCACGATCCTGGTGGGGACCGACGAAATTATTAAATAGCTTAGCAATGCTTGAGATGGCATGCGAATAATCAGGAGGTAGCACAATGAAAAAGTCAACCGAAGTTCTTGGGCTGAAGGTCATGGGCATAAAAGAAGGCCGCGACAAGGGCATCATTCAGGATATCGTGATCAACGCAGCAGAAAAGAGCGTTGACTACCTGATTTTGAAGGATAGCCGCGGCTACGGCTTCTACGGAATCAATTTTAAGGATGTATTGGGCATGGGCGCGGACTATGCCATTACCTCTACAGTTGAGAACGTTAAGAAGATCTACGAATCCAAAGAGCTTCTGGAAGTCACCGAGAAAGGCTTCTACCTGCTTGGCGCAACCGCCCTCTCGAGCGTAGGCGATATCATCGGCGAGGTCAGCGATTTTAGTTTCAACCCGAAGTCGGGCGCGATTGAAAAGCTATTCCTTGGAAACGGCAACGAATTCTTAGCGGACAAGATCGCGGCCCTGGCCGGGAACACAGCATTTTTGAATCTGGGTGACGCCGAGTTTGCTCCCGAAGTAAGCGCGTACAGCGAGATCGAAGAAGACTCTATCCGCTTCCTGCTGGGTAAGGTCGTAAAGACTGCGGTAACCAGCGATGATGGTGCGTTCACCATTTCCGCAGGCACCGAGCTTACCAAAGAGATACTGGAGCAGGCCGCCGCGCACGACGCGCTGCTCACCCTCACGCTCAACGTATAGTTAGGGCTACTCCTGTTCATATCAGCAAGGGCTGTGGATACAGCCCTTGCTTTGTTTTTGTATATAAATGGATTTCTCATCCCAGCTTTGCTTGACATATTCCCACATCTATGATAGGATTACAAACGTATTCTTAAGCATCATTGTCTCACATGTTTTGTAAGTCATGGTTCGTTTGATGATTTACATATAACATGTGTTTTTTTATGCGGATACAAATTTAGAATTTTAAGGAGGCATCTATCCTTAAGCTAAGGTGCCGCTGTGCGCGCAAGACCTGCTTGCTCGCGAGCGCCGATAGGATGACGAACTTAGTTTCGGCTGCTATGCGGGCACAGGCAAACGCGATAGAACAAAACACATGACACAACAATTCACCTTTGAACAATTAGGCGTTTCCGCTCCCATGCTGGAAACGCTTGGACGCATGGGCTTCACTACGGCGACACCCGTGCAGCAGCTTTCCATTGCCCCGCTTTTAAAGGGGGGGGACATCACCGTACAGGCACCCACCGGGACAGGCAAGACCTGCGCCTTTGGCATACCCGTGGTGGAGCGCATGGACGCCCTATGCTCAACCGTACAGACAATCGTGCTCTGCCCCACCCGCGAACTTGCCGTACAGATCGCAACGGTGCTAAAGAACCTTACGCATAGCAAACCGGGCCTTAAGGTTGTTGCGATATTCGGCGGCGAGCGCATTGAAAAGCAGTTTGCGGCTTTGCGCCGCAGGCCCCAGATCGTCGTCGCGACGCCGGGCAGGTTGTTGGACCACATTGCCCGAAAGACCATCAGGCTCAGCGATGTACGCACCGTGATCTTAGACGAAGCGGACCGGATGCTCGATATGGGCTTCCGCCCCG
>JAEZIE010000133.1 GCA_023416175.1 Bacillota bacterium | reverse complement strand
TTGAAATATTGGGACATAGCTATCATACCCCGTCTTCCGCCTTGCCTTCTTCCGCTTCGCCCCCTAAAAGCCGCTTCAGCGCGGCATCCTCAATGCCTGCATATTCCTGATAGTATGGCTGGCCGTTTGACCAGTGTTCGTAAAATTCTTCTTTTCCTGTGCGCCCTGCCATGGTACACGCCCTCCTGTTCATTGGTTGTTCCGTAAACATATGTAGTCATGCCCATTCTTCGATGGCCTATACTTTCTATATAACCTGTACTGCACCAGGCAAACAACAAAAGGCGGCGATCGGAGCAATGCCCCTACCGTCACCCTTTTTTGAATAGCAAAGCAGCAGCCTTGCCGTTCCTATTTTTTTGCCGCGTTTTGGGCTATCCTTCAGGGATTTCCCCCTCAACTTCAAACATCCACATAAGTCACCGCATTCCCATGACCGCAAATCACCCGCTCCACATCCTCCATGGAAAGGAATACCGTGCAGGTGTTACGGTTGGCGTGAAAGCCGATGCTCTTGCAGCCGCGAAGCTCCGCATCGATAACGACGTCCACCGCCCGCTCTGTATCGTTGAGCACGCCGAATACGCTAACGGAGCCTTTTGTAAGCCCCATGTACCGCATGAGCCGCTCTTCAGAAGCAAAAGAGAGCGGCTTGGTATTGAGCTTTTCCCTGAGTGCCTTGAAATTCGCCGTTTTATTCTTTTTGAGCACCACTAGAAAATGCTGTTTTCCTTTTTCATCCTTCAAAAACAGGTTCTTGGGGATTACCTCGCCATCGTCCACGTGCTCCCGTTCCATTTCCTCTATAGTAAATATCGCCGGGTGCTCCACCGCGCGGTAGGGGATATGCATCCCGTCAAGTACTGCAAACACGATTTCTTCCTGCATAGGAGCAACCTCATCGTCTTTAAGTTTCTACCATAATACCCCAAGGCTGTTTCCCATGCAAGGATTGCTGTATGGGGAATAGCCAATCTTTTGCAGGTGACCCGCTTAATTCCTGCATTAGGTGCCATCACGGAGTAACCCAAGTATGCGGTTACGGCATAAATTGTAGTGTAGCATTGACGCTGTTCGCCGGATGCCGCTATACTATAATTAGTGCGAAAAAAGTGTCGCTTTTTGAGGAAAAGAGCGTTTGGGGAAAGATCATGCAACTAAGCAAAGTGGTTTTGTCCATGCGGGAGGAGTGCACGCAGGTTCGGCGTGACCTGCACCGCATACCCGAAACCGCATTTGAAGAATATCAGACACAGGCGTATGTGCTTGCCTACCTGGAAGCACTTCAGCCTGATGTACTTAAAAAACTTGCGGGCACCGGCGTAAAGGCGGTGTTTTATGCAAAAAACGCCACTGAGACCATTGCGTTCCGCGCGGATATGGACGGGCTGCCCATTGAGGAATGGACAAATTTGCCCTACGCCTCCGGTACCCCGGGCAAAATGCACGCCTGCGGCCATGACGGGCATGTAACCGTAGCGCTGCTGCTTGCAAAGCTTGTGAAGGAACACAGGGATCGTCTTCATGTTAACGTGGTGCTTCTATTCCAACCCGGCGAGGAAGGCGGCGGCGGCGCGCGTAAGATGATTGAGGACGGCGCGCTGCATGAGCCGCGTGTGGACCGCATCTATGCGCTGCACGTGTTTCCGGAGCTGCGCACCGGCCAGCTTGGGGTCCGGCGCGGTACGTTTATGGCGCAATCCTGCGGGTTTGATTTGACCGTACATGGCAAAAGCGCGCATGGCGCAAGCCCGGATAAGGGAATAGACGCCGTGGTAGCCGCAGCCGAACTTATCACCATGCTGCAAACCGTCGTATCCCGTTCCACGAGCCCCGATGAGCCCATTGTGCTCACCATAGGTAAGATACACGGTGGCGAAGCCCGGAACATCATCTGCGACAAAGTCGTAATGTCCGGTACTTTGCGTACATTCTCGAACGAAATGCGCGAGCAGGTGATGGAGCGTATCGGAAAAATACTCGCCGGCTTTGAGGTCGCCACCGGCATCACCACGGAATTTAAAGAGGTGCAGCTCTATTACAGCGTGGAAAATCCCGTCGATATGACGGAAGAGTTCCAGCTCCTTATGAAATCCGATGTGCAGCCCATGCAGCACCTGATGATCGGGGAAGATTTCTCCTTTTATCAGCAGGAGATCCCCGGGCTGTTCTTCTTTCTTGGAATAGCGGAATACAGCGGCTTCCCGCCGCTGCATAGCCCGCATTTCAACTTTAATGAAGAAGCACTTTTATACGGACTGGAAGCCTATTGCCGCATGCTTGGGATTTCCAAAGAGCGATGACCGTTAAACGCGCATCATATCGCTCAGCGTAACAGACGCCGCATCAAACAATTCCGCGTCCTCGTTTTCGTGCGAAACAAGCACGATCAGGGGCGCGGTATTTTTGATATGCGCGGCAATGCGTGAGCGCAATTCTTTATCGAGCCCGTTGAAGGGTTCATCCAGCAGCAGCAAATCCCCGCCGTATGCCAATGCCCGCGCAAGCGCAAGCCGCCTCTGCATGCCGCCGGAAAGCTCCTCTGGATAGCTTTTTGCAGCATCCGCCAACTCCATGCGGGAAAGCCATTCGTAGGCGAGCTTTTCGCTCTCCTCCCCTTTGTTGAGCACACAACGGATATTTTCAAGTGCCGTGCACCAGGGCAGCAACCGGTCCTCCTGGAACACCATGCTCACCCGCAAGCCATAAAGCCCCTCTATCCTGCCCGAAGAAGGCTTATTCAGCCCCGCCAGCACGCGCAGCAGCGTTGTTTTTCCGCAGCCGGAAGGCCCGGAAATATGTATGGTGCCGCGATCTGGCAGCGTAAGCGAGAGCCGGTTCAATACCATTTGGGAAGCATATCCCGCCGTTACATCCACAAGCCGGATGCTCATATGCCCTTGCCCTCCCCTCTTCTCCTCTGCAGGCGATAGAAGAAACCAAGCAGCAGCCGTTCAAACAGAACCGATAACGCCACCACCACTGCCGTCCATGCAAACATATCCGCAATCTCGAGATAGCTTTTGCTTTCCACCAGATGTTTCCCTATGGAGTCCGCCGTACGTGCGATAACCTCAGCAGCCACTCCCGCCTTCCACGCGAACCCCAGCCCGGTGGCGCATGCCGCAAGCAAGCCCGGCAGCACGGAAGGAAAATAAACAAGCCTCAGCGTTTTCATTTTTCCGAACCGGAACAGCCGCGCCATCTCCAAAAGGTTTTGGTCGGTCTCGCGTATGCCTTCCCGCACGTTTGTCCAAGTTAGCGGCAGCACCATGACAAACGCTGCGAACACTGGGACCATCTGCTCTGGCAGCCACAGCACCATTAGCAGCGCGAACGATACGACAGGCGTCGCCTTCATCACGCTGCAGATGGGCCGAAGCAATACATCAAACAGTTGTGAGCCCGCCGTCAGTACGCCAAGCACAGCGCCCACGACTACGGCAAGCAAGTATCCGGCCGAGACCCGCAGGATGCTATAGAGCGCAGCTTGCCAGAATGAAGCCTGCTGCATCAGCCGCAGCAGGCTTTGGACTATCGCAACAGGCGAGGGCAGGAAAAGAGCGGAGTTTACCGCCATGCTTGCTGCGTGCCATACAAGCAGCCAGAATAGCGCTATACCCACGCCGCGCACCAGCTTCTTCATGAATACACCTCATAGATGACGAATCTTCTTTTCTTTTGCAAAAGAGCAAAAAGAAATCTACGTTTGAAACTGGAAGCGTTACGCTTACGGCACGTAGTAGAACGCGTCATCTGGCAGCTTGCCGCCCACGCTCTTGGGATCGGCGTCAAAGAGCACCTGCAGCATGTTTTGGGCGCTTTCTTTCATATCCGCCCCTGTGATGCACACAATGTTGGAATTTGGAATGGCGGCCTTTGCCGCGGCTGCGCTAGGGAGTATCCCGTACGTTTCCATCAAAGCGGCCGACTCGTCCACCTTTTCATTCGCAAAAGCTGTAGAAGCCGCATACTCCTCCAGGAACTTCGCCACAGCCTCAGGCCGCTGTTCCAACACATCCGATCGCGCCACAATGCAGCCCTGCACAAGCGGTGTGCCGCCGGAAACCTTGTTCCATTCCTCAGTCAAGTTGAGCGCAATGCGCAGATCCTTATTCTTCATCAGGGATACGGTCACATTGGGTTCGGGCAGCATGGCCACGTTTACGTCGGTTTCACCGGATACAAGAAGCGCCGCAAGCTCTGCATGCTCAGCCATATAGTCCGTTTCCACCTTGCCCAATATACCGTTTTTCTCCAGCAGATAGTTCAAAACAAACTCCGGCGTCGCGCCCTGGCCGGTGGCGTAGAGCTTTACGTTCACCAAATCCGCAATGCTGTGTACGCTGTCCCCGTTTTCTAAGATGTACAGCACGCCCAGCGTATTGATGGCGATGATTTTTACCTTGCCTTCGGTCTTATTGTAGAGCGCTGCCGCAAGGTTGATGGGGGCTGCCGCGATATCCGTTTCCCCCGTTATGAGCTTACCGCTGATTTCATCCGGCGTTGCGGCAAGTGTAACGGCATAGTCACCCGCCGTCTGCCCCTGCTCATCAGCCTGCATCAACCCTACCATACCCATTCCTGTCGGCCCTTTGAGCGCGGCGACATTGAGCTTTGCCTTCTCCTGTGCGGGGGCAGGGGCAGGCGCTATTGTCGCCACAGGCGTCGCCTGCGTTTCAGGCTCAGCGGTTTCAGGCGGGGGGGCGACACACCCGGCCGCAAGCATGGCCGCGAAAAAGGCCGCGAGAATCACGTTCAAAAATCTGTTCTTCCGCATATCGTTTCCTCCTATTGGTAGATAGAAAATCAATTTCGACACTGGTCCGCTACCATCTGCTTTAACGCAATGCAGCGTTTTTCCCGATGGATGTGCCCATCTTGTTCCAGCTTAAAAAGCGCGCGGTACAGGGAGGCGCGACTCATACCCAGGCACTGCGCGAGCGAGGTAAGCCCCTGCGTGAGCTTGCCATCCTCCGCATAGCGCGTCAGATACAGAAGCACCCGCTCTTCTGCAGAAGGGCAGATCAGCCCTTCGATGCGTTCGTTTAAAAAGTGCACCCGGCCCGTTAAATACTCAATATAGTTTTGCGTCAGACGAAAATCCTTTTGCATCATACGGCGCAGCGCACTTTCTGGAATGACGAGCGTTTCGGCGTTCTTTTTTGCTACGATGCTGGTGGGGAACGAACGCTCCTCAGCGCCGGAAAACAACGAGGCAAGGCCGAACAAGGCGCCCGCTGAAAGGCCGTTCATACGCAGCAGCCCTTCCCCCGCCCGCTTTTCAATCACGACGCTGCCCTTTAATAACAGCATAAGCGCGGGAACTTCGTATTGTGGGGAGAGTATGACCTCCCCCGCTGCGTAGCGGCGGTATGCGATTTCCGGCTCGGACAGCAGACGATCGATCTCCTCCTGCGAGAAACCGTGGAACAAAAAGCAGCCGGAAAGCTGCTCCGCAACCCGGGCACGCTTTGCTTTTGAAAACGGCTTCTTCACTTCCATTTTTCATCTACCTCAGATTTTTGTATCAAATGAGACGTTTATAGTATCATTCTATGGTCTGCCGGCTTAATTGTCAATAATTTATCAATAAAATTCTACATAAAAAATATCCCTTTCAGAATGAAAGGGATGATCAAACTCACTCTAGCCTTATATCTGGGATGGGTTCTGTGGATTCAGCGCTTCCAAGAATCCTTATTTGTTCTCATCATACTGTGCGCGGGGCCCGCCGATGTATTTGGGGCGCGTGCGCGCCATTGTAAGACCTGCTTCCCCTATGCGCCGGTGCTGCGTATGTACGGGCACCACGACCGGCTTTAAATGCATGCCGATAAACGTCCCACCGATATCCATGCCTGCGGAAGCGCGGCCTTTGATGTCCTCCACCATGACGGGATCGGAAAACCTGCTGAGCGCCTCCACAGCAAACGCGCCGCCCGCCCGCAGCCACGGCCGCACCCAGACATGCGTGAGATCGTACTTTGCCATAGCCTCCCGCTCCACCACAAGGGCACGGTTTAGGTGCTCGCAGCACTGCACGGCAAGGTATAGCCCCCG
>JAEZIE010000093.1 GCA_023416175.1 Bacillota bacterium | reverse complement strand
GGCAGGGAGAGTAAGTCGGCATTATGCAGCACGGGAACAAGCAGGCCGTCTTCCACGCTGACGGCAAAGCCAATGTTGGCCTCGGAGTACGTAATGTATTCGTTGCCCTGTATAATGGTACGGGCCTTGGGCTGTTCCTTCACTGCGATAGCGGTGGCTTTGAGTACAAAGTCATTTACCGAGAGCTTTTGCTCGCGGCGGGCGTTTAGTTTTGCGCGCAATGACAGTAGGTCGGTCATATCTACCAATACAGATTGGGTGACGTTGGGGATCTCGGTGTGGCTTCGGAACATGCGCTCCGCTATGACGCGGTTCATGCCGCTTAACGGCCTGCGGCTCTCAACAGTAAGCAATGCACCGCCTTGGTTGGGCGATAGTACGGGGTTTACCGCAGCGAGAACATCTGCTTTTCGGACCTTGCCCTCGTGGCCGGTACCCTGCAATGATGCGATGTCTACCCCATTGTCGCGGGCTATTTGCTGGGCCAAAGGGGTCGCCGCAGGCAGGCGCTCACTATGGAGCACATCCTTGCCTAAGATTTCCCCGTGCTTGCCTGAAGGAACGAGCGTGGCAAGCTCAATGCCGCGCATATGGGCAAGCTGCCGTGCATAGGGAGTCGCGCGCATTCTGCCGGGGTGCACGTCCAGCACAAGGGGAGCGGTCGGCTCGATCACAGCTGCGGGGGTGCTTTTCACAGCTTCGGCTATCTGCATGCCACCGGGCTTTTCCGGCGCTTTTTCATCCTCTGCGCCGATATATCCTATTATATCGAGCACGGGGATCACATCACCTTCCTCGCAATACTTTGCAAGGAAAAATCCGCTTGCTGGGGCTTCGGCTTCCATGGTGATTTTATCCGTTTCGATTTCCATGATCGGCTCATCTTTTTCCACAGGATCGCCTATTTCCTTGAGCCAGCGGACGAGCACGCCTTCTTTCATATCCATGCCTGCCTTGGGCATAAAGATCTCTGTCATGTGCTGTCTCCTTTATACCAAGTCTTTCACTGCCGCGACGATCTTTGGTACAGTGGGGAAGGTCTCGCGTTCCAGTGTGGGATTGAAGGGGATGGGCGTACTTTTCGCGCCAAGGCGGCGGATGGGCGCATCAAGGTGATAAAATGCCTCGCTGTCGGCGATCTGCCCGGCTAGTTCGCCTCCAAAGCCTGCAAACTGAACGGATTCGTGCACGATCAGGGCATGCCTGGTTTTTATGACGGAATCGACGATGGTTTTGGTGTCCAGCGGCAGCAGCGAGCGGATGTCCACCACCTCCGCCTCAATGCCTTCCTTGGCCAGTTCTTCGGCTGCCTGCAGGCTCATCTGCACCATACGGCCATAGGTAACGATGGTACAGTCCCGGCCTGTACGCTTGATGTCCGCAACGCCAAGGTCAATGGTATATTCGTCTTCCGGCACCAATCCCTTTGTACGGTACAGGGTTTTTTGCTCCAGGAACATGACCGGGTTGTCGTCGCGTATGGCGGCCTTGAGAAGTCCCTTTGCGTCATAAGGGGTAGAAGGAACGACTACCTTGAGCCCCGGAAAATGCGCAAGCAGCGTTTCGAGGCTTTGGGAATGCTGTGCGGCAGCGCCGGTACCGGCACCGGAGGCGGTGCGCATCACCAAGGGAACCTTTACACGGCCGCCGAACATGAAGCGCATTTTGGCTGCTTCGTTTACCAGCTCGTCAAAGCAAACACACATAAAGTCTGAAAACATAAGCTCCACTATGGGGCGCAGCCCGGTCATGGCCGCACCTACCGCCGCGCCTACAAAGGCTTGCTCCGCGATGGGGGTGTCCATGATTCGCTCGGGGCCGAATTCGTCGATCATCCCGCGGGATACGCCGAACGCGCCGCAATAGACGCCAATGTCCTCGCCCAGCATAAATACGGTATCGTCACGGCGCATTTCTTCTGAAATCGCGTCATTGATCGCCTGTGCATAGGTAATCTCGCTCATTTTTCTTTCATTCATACCATTCACTCCTCACGCGTAAACGTCTTCAAACACATCTTCCACGCCCGGCTCAGGCGATGCCTTGGCGAATTCCTCCGCAGCGTCTATGCACTTTAGTGCGTCCGTGTCGATTTTATTGAGGGTTTCTTCATGGAACCTGCCTGTTGCCAAAAGATAATCCCGAAATTGTTTGATGGGGCATTTCCCTTTCCAGTGCGCGATTTCTTCCTTGGTGCGGTATAGGTTGCCGTCGCTCTTGGAATGGCCGGAAATGCGGTAGGTATTCTCCACAACCAGCATCGGGCCGTTGCCGGCAAGGATATATTCGCGTGCTTCGGATATGGCTTCGTATACTTCAAGAACGTTGTTGCCATCTACCGTTTTTGAGGGGATGGCGAAGGGGTAGGCGCGCTTGCTTAAATCCGTATCCTTCATGACCTTGCTGATGTGGGTGGACATACCGTACGTGTTGTTGACGCATATAAAAAGCACCGGCAAATTCCACACTGCCGCAAGGTTAAGCGATTCAAATATCGCACCCTCGTTGCTGGAACCGTCGCCATAAAACACCACGGCAATACGGTCAGTCTCCTGCTTTTTTTTAATGGAAAGGCCCGCGCCGCAAGCCATGGTGGCGCTGGTGCCAAGCACGCCGTCCGCGCCGAAATAGTGTATGAAGGGGTCAGCAATGTGCATGGAGCCGCCCTTGCCTTTGCATACGCCGTTTGCTTTGGCAAGGATCTCGCACATTGTAAGGTTAATATCTATGCCCTTGCAGATTGCTTGGCTGTGCCCGCGATGCGTCCCGAATACATAGTCCTGCGGTTTAAGAGCGAAAACGGAGCCTGCGGCGGTCGCTTCCTCACCTATGCCTAAATGGGTGGTGCCATGCACAAGACCCTTTGAAAAAAGCCATTGCACGCGCTCTTCAAAGTAACGACTAAGATACATCTTCTCCAAAAGGTCGAGAAGAAGGTGGTCTGCGTATTTTCTTTCCCCTTCCAAAGCCAATACCTCCTCATAAGAAATGCTGCTCTATTGCATTTAGATAGGTTGTGATTTAAAGCAAGGATAACATTTGACATAACAGATGTCAACACAAAAAGAGAGGTTTGTACGTTCTCGAATTTTTGTGCGTTATGTGGTTTGTTTTCGCAGAACAACGTTGCGGGACATGCCTTGCATATCAATGCATGCCACTTGACATGACACTTGTAGATTGGTAAATTAGTAAACAGAAACAAAAGGCTGCAAAAGAAGCCAACGCGAGGGAATGCTATGGATCAGATTAGGGATATCCAGAAGCTTGTGCAAATATCAAAAATGTATTATATCGAGGGAAGGACCCAAGAAAGCATCGCAAAGGAGGCGGGCATTTCCCGCTCGGCGGTGTCACAGTTGCTTACCGAGGCGAAGAATGCGGGCCTTGTGCAGATCACAATCAAAGATCCTTCTGTAAACAACGAGGAATTGGCAGGCGAATTTGAGCGGCGCTTTGGCCTGCGCAAGTGCCTTGTGGTACCTACCACCATGAAAAACTCCCGCATGGTGCTGCGTGTGGTGGTAGGGCAGACCGTACGCCTTATGGAGGATCTGATGGCCAGCCACACCTCATTTGGTATGGCGTGGGGTTCAGCGTGCTATGAATTCATGCAGGCGTTTCCAGAGGATACAGATTTGTGCGATATAACGGTGGTGCCTTTGATTGGCGGTTCGCCGCTGGTTTCGCAGGAATTCCAGATAAACGAGTGCGTACGACAGTTTGCTGAAAAGGTGAGCGGTACGCCCATGTTCATGTATTCGCCTGGTATCGTGGATTCGTTAAAGGATAAAAAGCGCTTTCTGGAGAGCATCTATATGCAAGGCATACTGGAGCAGTGGAAGCACTTGGATTGCGCCGTTATCGGCATAGGTCGCCTTGCGGAGACATATGGTAGTAACCAATTTGCCCCGGATAACCTGCTCAGCCACATACTCAAGCATCCGGACTGCGTGGTGGGAGACCTCTGCGCACGCCATTTCAATATTCGCGGGGAAATCATCAAGTGTTCACATAACGATAGGCTTATCGGCATAGATGAGCAAGAGCTCCGCGGGACCAAGACCGTTGCGGCGATCGCTGTGGGTGGGGAGAAGGTGTTTCCCATCATCGGGGCTCTCAACAGCGGCATCCTACACTACCTTGCAACCGATGAACATACGGCGCATCAGGTGCTCAGCCTACTGGACAGCGGCGCGTTGGCAGATGTCCTTTGATTTTTTCCGTTGTGGCACGGCCTCCAGAAGAAGGCCGTGCTGTTTTTTTAGACTACTTTTTGCTGGCTCGTTTATGCAGGGCGGCTTAGTGCCCCAGATTCTCATTTATTTCTCAGCTTTTCGGTTACAACATGTTTTCTAATTCAAGTCTGGTATTGAGCACAATTCTTTTTCCGGCAAGACCTTAATTTGATATGCCGAATGTTGTATTTGGCGGGCTTTGAGCCTGCTTTATTGCGTGCTGCGGGGGTAAATGGCCCTTCCTGTGGAGAAAATTGGGACGGATCGATAAAAATAAATACCTGATAAGATACCCGTTGACAATGTAAATTCTATATGTTATATTTTGAACACAAAGCCTCTGACAAATGAAATAACAATTGTCAGAACCAGAGTAACGCATAATACAATTGTCACAATATGGTATTCCCCACACCTAAGCAACAAGAATCCAGCCATCTTTAGAGTATCACACCTGCTTTGCGATTCATGCAATTTTCAGACCGGAGCAGAACCTGCACCCCAATACAATAGAGCCTATCTCAGATGCCAACCGGGAAAACGCAATCGGCCCCCAAGCTAAAGCACGACTATAATTTCCTGCCCAGAAGCGGGAAACTCAAAATAAACGGAGGTATGAAACAATGATGAAGAGGCTCATCCCTATCCTGCTGGCTATTCTGCTTACCCTCAGTCTGGTTGGCGGTTGCACACAGCAGGCAGCCACACCCCAGCCCGAAGTCAAAGCCCCTGCAGCACCTGCTGCGGAAGATCCCACCCCAGCGCCTGCTGCGGAAAAAGAGGAACCCCTCAAGATCGCTTATTTTGTATCCGACTTAAGCAACGTGTTCCATCAGGCGCAATATGATGCTGCTAAGAAGTATGCGGCTGAAAAGTATGGCGCGGAAGTGTATGTGTTTGACGGCCAAGGCGACGGCGCTATCATGACCCAGAATATAGACCAGATTTTGGCGCAGGGCATGGATATGGCTACGCTGCATGTTTGGGATGATGAAGCAGCTATCCCCGGCATCAACGAGTGTCTCGAGGAAGGCGTGACCATGGCGTCCTTCTTCGGCCCCTTTATTGGGACGGGAATCCCTTGCGTCCGCAGCGACGAAGCTGGCGTTTCGTATCAGATGGGCGTTGAAATGGCCACGAAGTGGAAGGAAGCCAATCCGGATAAGCCTGTTGTGATGGTGCAGCTTGGCTGGCCCAACCACACCGAGGTAAAATCTGGCCGTACCGACCCATTTGTGAAGGGCGTTCTCTCTGTTGCTCCTGACGCGACGGATTTGGGGTGCCTTGACGCTGGCGCGGGCGCAGATGCTGCCAAGCAGATCATGGCCGACTTGCTCGTAACGAACCCCGAAGTGAACCTTATTTACTCTGAGGCCTCCAATTTGACCGTCGGCACGATGACTGCCCTGCGCGAAGCAGGCCGCGGCGTGTTCAGCGCTGACGGCAAACCTCTTACCGAAATTGTTTGCAGCGTAGACTTCGATGAAGTTGAGATTGCGCAGGTATATGACCCCGCGAGCTCCCTGAAGTGCTCCATGGGCTTGCCCCCCATTGAAACGGCGCAGGCTCGCATCGATAACCTCTTCGCGATCCGCAACGGTGAGATGAAGCAGGTAGGCGATACCGAGGTGGAGACCTTCGCAAAGGCCTATTGCATCTCCTTCTGGTCCATGGAGCGCGCCGACGCGGTGAAATGGCTCAACGAGCAGTTTGGCACGAACGTTGCGTAACTTACGGTTGTTTGGTTCCAGATAGTTATGGCGTGTTGGGGCTGTAGCGCGAAGTGCATACCATGTGCTTGGCGCTACAGCGGGTTCGCCTATGAGGGCAAGACACCAGTGATGCCCTTTTAGAACCCCGGACTTTCTCTCCCAGGAGAAAGATACTTGCGGCGAATGCATTTATTACGCTACAGCCCCGCCATTTGTTTCCGGTGAAAGATCATCAAGGTTTGGGGATATAAAGAATGAATGATAACGTATTGGAAATCAGAAATCTTGTAAAGGACTATCCGGGCGTCAGGGCTGTGAACGATGTGAGCTTTGATGTGAAGCGAAATACCGTGCATTGCTTGGTTGGCGAAAATGGGGCAGGCAAATCTACGCTCATTAAAATCCTCACTGGCGCGGTTGCGAAAAGCAGCGGCGTAGTGCGGCTCAATGGCAAGGAATACTGCGCGGCAAACCCCAAGGAAGCGCGTGCCCAGGGAATAAGTACGCTTTTTCAAGAACTGAACGTGGTCGATCAGCTGACCGTTGAAGAAAATCTCACCCTTGGAATCGAGGAGACAAGGTTTGGCTTTCTTCGAAAGACCGAAAAGGTAAAGAAAATTATAGAGATGCTCAAAAACCTAGAGCCGTCCATCAGGCCGCAGCAGAAGGTTTCCACGTTGAGCGTTGCAAAAAAACAGATCATTGAAATCGCCAAAGCGGTTGCGAGCGATGCTGATATCATCATAATGGATGAGCCAACTGCGGCCATTTCCGAGGCGGAAATCCAAAAGCTGTTTGAGATCGTAAAGGGCCTGCGTGAAAACAATGTTACCGTAATCTATATTTCGCACAGGCTGGATGAGATATTCGCTTTGGGCGATTATATCACCGTAATGCGCGACGGGCGCCATATCGAAACGAAAGAAGTAAGCCAGGTTGCGGACCGCGCCGAACTCATCAAAATGATGATCGGCAAAACGGTCTATGAATCCTATATACCGCCTGAGATTCCGGCTGGCGAACCCATACTTGAGGTTGAGCATATTTGCAACCACAAGCTCAAAGACATATCCTTCACGGTCCACAAGGGCGAGATCGTGGGTTTTTACGGGCTGGTAGGAGCGGGAAAAACAGAGATAGCACGCGCCATATACGGCGTTGATCCATATTGTGGGGAGATCCGATATAAAAGCAGAAAATTCAGCCCAAGCCCTAGCAAGGCCATCGAAATGGGCATTGCGTTGGTGCCGGAGGAGCGCCGGTCGCAGGGCCTGTTTACCGGACTGACAATACGCAGCAACGTGCCCGTCATGAGCATGAAAAAGATATCAAAGGGTGGCTTTCTGAACGCTAAGCTGGAGCGCAAATGCACCACGGATTACATAGATAAGCTTAATATCGCTACCAGCGGTATGGAAAAGGAAGTAAGCAAGCTTTCCGGCGGCAACCAGCAGAAAGTCGTATTCTCCAAATGTTTGTTTGCGGACGCCGACCTTCTTATGCTGGATGAACCGACCCGCGGCATAGATGTTGGCGCAAAGAGCGAGATATACAACATCATCCGCAAGCTCAGGGAAGAGGGCAAGTCGGTCATGATCTTCTCATCGGAATTGCCGGAGATCGTCAATATGTGCGACAGGATTTATCTGCTCTATGACGGACAGGTGAAAACCGAACTCCAAAACGGTATCGATATTGACAGCCAAAAGATCATTCACGTTGTAACGGGGGGCAAATAGTCGTGGTTAAAAACGTTAGGGATAATTTGAGCAAGGGCAAACTGAGCAACGAAACGTTCATTAACCTATTCATGATGGGCGTGCTTCTTGTGGTGTTCAGTGTGGCTTGTGTGTTCGTCCCGAATTTTTTCTCAGCAAGAAATGTACTGAACCTTATAACAAACAACTGGTATATCGTAATGCTGGGCATAGGCGTAACGTTTCTTCTCATTACCGGGCATATGGATATGTCCATAGGCGGTATCATCGCTATGACCGGCGTGCTTTCGGTGTATTTTTGCCAAAGCACCAATGGTTCACAGCCTTTGGCTACGGGCCTGGGAATGTCCTATGGCGTTGCGGTTGTGCTGGCACTGGTATGCGCTATGGGCATTGGCGGCATAAACGCCTTCTTTGTAGCGAAGCTCAAGGCCGCATCCATCATCATTACGCTGGGCACGATGTTTATTTCCCGCGGAATTGCGCAGATCGTGGCGCTGGGCGCACAAAGAAACACAAGTTTGCCGGAGTCCTTTGGCGTGATCGGCAACCTTGCCATACCGGGGACGCCTATAAAGATATCGGTCGTACTTATGCTGCTGCTGGTGGCGGTTGCGGTTTTAATAGAGAAGAAAACCGTGTTCGGCAGGCGTACATACCTGATCGGCGCAAACAATCAGGCGGCGCAGCTTTCCGGCGTGAAGGTCACAAGGCATGTATCCATGCTGTACATCCTCAGCTCTCTTTTGGCGGGTGTGACCGGCATATTGCTTGCCTCGGAATACAAGGCGGGGCTTTGCGGGCGTGCGATGGGCTATGAATTCGATGCCCTGGTCATAACGCTGTTGGGTGGCACCAGCATTGCAGGGGGCTTCGGCTCTGTTCTGGGAACGCTGGTCGGCGCATTGATATTTTCGGTAGTGACCACTGCCGCAACGGGATTACTGCTCTCACCGGACTGGTCATTTGCCATAAAGGGTATTGTAACCTTCCTAGCAATCGTGGCGCAGCGCTACGCGCTGGATAAAAGAAACGGTTGAACGAAGAGCGTGTGATCATATCAAAAGGAGTAATTGGCGGTATGAGAGAGAAAGTTCGGTGCATAGACTGCAAAACACTGATAAAGAACGTATACATCTACGCAGTGCTATTGACCGTGGTAGTAATATTTTCGGTACTTAAGCTTGACGAGGTTGCGCTGTTTGGCAAGGGGCACTTCCTTAGTTCGCGCAGCTTGATCAACCTGGTGCGCATGTCCGTCCCCATCATAACCCTCAGCTCGGGCTTCACGCTGTTGATGATTTCGGGTTATATCGACTTGTCTGTCGGCAGCGCAATGAGCCTTAGTGCGGTCATATTCGCGCTGTTGGTTCGAAGCGGGTGCCCGTTCCTGGTTGCGCTTATGATTACGGCTGCAATGGGCATATTTCTGGGCGTTATAAACGGGGTGCTCGTTATGAAGCTGCGCATAACGCCGGTTATTGCAACATTGGTCACAATGAATTTATTCAAAGGCATCGCCCTGTTGATCGTGCCGGATGGGCTTTCCTCCATAAAAAGCGTCGGGGAAGCAAAAATGCCGGATTGGATCAGCCACTATGCCCGAGGGGATGTGCTGCTTGGCCTGCCGGCCGCGTTTTTCGTGGCGATAGCACTGGTTGTTGTAATGATCATAATCCAGCGTAGAACGATCATTGGAAAATATGCGGCCGCGATCGGTGGGAACCGTACCGCTGCCGAGCTTTCGGGCATCGATGTGGTCAAGATCGTATGGATACTGTATATGATAACTGGCGTACTTTCCGCCTTTGCCGGTGTTGCAAGGGCAAGTTATATGTCGCTGGGCGACCCGCTTTCGGGCGATGGAATGGAAACCGACTGCATCATCGCTGTGCTGCTTGGGGGCACATCCTTCACCGGCGGCGAAGGCTCGGTGGCGAAAACCGTTATTGGAGCAATGATCATCATGTGCTTGACGACAGGCCTGCTTACGGTGATAGACGCGTATTATCAGGGCTTTGCCAAAGGGGTAGTGCTGGTGTTTGCAGTTACGGCGAACCACCTGCTCGCCCGGCAGAAGATCTGTGCTTAATTGTGTACAGACTGCATGCGAGCGAAGGATTATCAATAGCCACACATTTAATAGGGGGACTTTACCATGTATGAATCCGAAAAGCAATCCGTGATAGATGCTGCCCTTGAAATCAAGGCGGCGGAGCTTATCCACCTAACTGGGGGTAATGTCAGTGTGCGCCTTCCAAATGGCGATATACTGGTTACGCCTTCCGGGATGCCTTATGAAACCATGACGCCGGATCAGATACTCGTAGTCGATCAGGAAGGCGTGATTATCGAAGGGACGCTGCGCCCCTCGGTAGATACCGTAGCGCTGCTTCATATCTATAAAAACATGCCCAAGGTAAACGCCATCATCCATACGCATCAGCCGTATGCTACCGCGGTGGGGCTCATTGCGGATGAATTGCCGGCCATTACCACCACGCTTTGCAACGCGTGCAAGGGGCCTGTAAAGGTTGCGCCTTATTCAAGCCCCGCAAGTCTGGATATGGGGGTGGAAACCGTTCAACATATCGGTGATAAGCTGGCCATCATTTTAAAGCACCATGGCGTTATCACCATTGGCAAGGATCTGGAGCAGGCTCTATATTCCGCCATTTATTTGGAGGATACCGCAAAGGGATACCTTGCGGCGTGCGCTGCGGTCGGCAAGGAAAATATCAGGCTGCTTGACCCGGAGCAGACCAGGCATGCGGTGGAGCTTTTTGACGATTACGGCCAGAAGAAATAGAAAATAGCTGGCTGTATCGGCCCGGATAGCCGTGAAACGAGGGTGTATGATGAGCAAGAGTATAAAACCGTCCTTGGGCCTGTATGAAAAGGCCATCAGCAGTACGTTGAACTGGGAAGAAAAACTCTGCCTTGCTTGGCAAAGCGGGTTTGACTTTTTAGAAATGAACATTGACCCGACGGAGCCGCGCCTGAATCGGCTTTACGACTCCGCCTTTGCGCCCATGCTGCGCACGGCGATGGATAAGACCGGATTTCGGGTGCAGACCCTGGCGCTTACGGCAAACCGGGGGTTTCCGCTGGGCAGCGAAGAAGCTTTGGTGCGTTCGAAGGGGATAGAACTTGTCAGGCGCGCTGTAGAGTTGGCGGGTGAAACCGGTATACGGGTGATACACCTTGCAGCCTACGACGAGATGGGGGAAAAACGCAACGAACGTACCATGGAACTGTTCCAGGAGGCGGTGTTTGCCTGTGCAAAAGAGGGGGAAGCCGCCGGTGTTATGCTGGCGCTCGAAACGATGGATGTGGGCGGGTTTTGCGGCATGGACGATATGCTCTCGCTGCTAAAAGAGATAGATTCGCCCTATCTGAAGTGTTATGCTGATATTGGAAACCTTGCGGCTACCGGGCACGACGCCGCCCGGGAGCTTCGTAAGGGCAAGGGGTACATCGTTGGTGTTCACTTAAAAGATACGCTGCCCGGCATTTGCAGGGATGTACCTTTCGGCCAAGGCGCGGTGAATTTTGAAGAGGGACTGCGCGCGCTTTTCGAAACAGGGTATAGGGGCTTTTTTGTCGCTGAAATGTGGGGCTATGATGATGTAGCGTTCCATGACTATCTGAAGTACACAAATCAATTTCTGCGAGAGCGGTTGGATGCCGCTTTTGCGAATGACGGCCACTCGTCCTCGAAGCGCGCTGCATCGAGCAAAGAATTTGCCGGGGAGTGCTTATCATGAACTGTTTGATGGGTATCGATATGGGCGGCACCATGGTTAAGGCCGCCCTGTTTGACACGGCGGGCAAGGAGCTGGCCGTGCATGGGGAAAGGCTTACCGTGCTTTACCCGGGCAAGGACATGAACGAACGGAGCCTGGACGAGGCGGAGGAAAAGACGTATCAGGTCATACGCTCAGTCATAAGCAAAAGCGGGGTCGACCCGAAGGACATACTGGGGATAGGCGTTACCGGCCAGGCGAACGGCTTGTATATGCTCGACGAAAATGGAAAGCCGGTGCATGCTGCTATCTTAAGCGGCGATCAGCGGGCGAAGGGCTACATTAAAAAGTGGTATGCGGACGGTACGTTTGAACGAATCCTTCCGAAAATACAGCAAACGATATGGGCAGGCAATGTACCCGCTATCATGGCATGGTTCAAGGATAACGACAGACAAACGCTGGAGCGCGCAAAAAATATCGTCACGGCCAAGGACTATGTGCGCTATCTGCTAACTGGTGAATTCTGCATGGAAATCACCGAGGCTTCGGCTATTGCCTGCTTAGACAGGGATACCAGCACGTTCACCGCTGAAATATTCAAGGAATACGGCATAGAAGAATATCTTGACAGGTTGCCTAAGCGCATCGTGCAGTGCAGCGAGATAGCAGGACGCATAACCAGAGCCTGCGCGCAAAGGACGGGACTTGCCGAGGGAACGCCTGTTGTGGGCGGGCAGATAGACAGCGGCGCGTCCATACTTTCCGTGGGAGTTACGGATGAGAGCAGGCTGGGCATCATTGTAGGCACTTGGGGAATCAACTGCTTTCTTTCGAAAAGGCCAATTATAACGCCGGATGTGTTTATGACCTTCCATTACTGCATACCCGGCTATATTGAGGTAATAGAAGGCAGTTCCACCTCGGCAACGAATCTGGAATGGTTTATCGACAGCTACTTGGACAGAACCAAGGAGGAGGACGTATACAAGGCCTGCAATAAGCTTGTAGAGCAAGCGCCCTACCGCGACACGGTGCTGTTTTTGCCATTTCTATATGGAACCAATGTGAATATTGACGCCAAATCAGCCTTTATAGGGTTAAAGGGCAACCATGGCCCGGCGCAGATGCTTAGGGCCATATATGAAGGCGTCGTGTTTTGCCACTTGTATCATATAGAAAAGCTGCTTCGGTTCATAAAGCTGCCGGATGTTGTGCGCATGGCGGGTGGCGCGACCCGATCTGCTACATGGATGCAGCTTTTTGCCGATGTCCTTGGGGTGAGGATAGAGGTTTCCGATGCCAGTGAGCTAGGTGCGCTGGGCGTTGCACTGCATGCGGGCGTAGGTGCGGGCGCATACAGGGATATCATCGAAGCCGCCGCCGTCTGCGCGAACAACATTCGCGCTACGTATCACCCCGATGAGGAAAAGCATGCCTACTACACGAAAAAGTATGCGGCATACAAGGCCGTGATAGAAGCGCTGGACCCCGTGTGGGAGCGTATAGACGATATGGCCAGATAGGCTTACAGATTATCGCAAAGAGAAGATCAGAAAAGGAGAGATACTACGATGCAGTACCGTAAAATGGGAACAAGTCAAATGGAAGTATCGGTGATTGGGCACGGTACCTGGGCTCTCGGCAACGATTTTTTTGGCGAGGTGGACGAACAGCGCGGCATCCGGGCAATTCATCAGTCGTTGGATATGGGCGTGAACCTGGTGGATACTGCCCCCGGCTATGGCGGAAATTTTGAATCCGAAACCACCGTCGGCAAGGCGCTCAAGGGACGCCGGGACAAGGCGGTCATCTCCACGAAATGCGGGATACACCGGATTTCAGGTGAGTATGTGCGTTGCCTCTCGCCGCAGCTGGTGCAACTGGAAGTAGAAGCATCCCTTAAAAGGCTGGGAACGGACTATATCGACATTTACATGATACATTGGCCGGATTATAACTTTGGCATCGAGGGCGCGCTTGAACTGCTGGTGAAGTTTAAGAAGGAGGGCAAGATCCGCGAGGCGGCTGTGTCCAATTTCAGCATAGAGCAGATCCAGCTTGCCAAGCAAATGGCGGATATCGCCTGCGTGCAGCCCCCGTGCAGCCTCCTGGACAGGAGGAGCTTTGAAAACGGGATCATCTCTCACTGCGAAAAAACCGGCATCGGCGTTATGACATACGGCTCTCTGGGCGGCGGCATACTTTCGGGCACATACAAGCAGCCGCCCGTAAGCGAGGGCAAAGAGCAGCGCAGCGGTTTTTATGATTACTTCCGTGAACCCAAATGGAGTAAGTGTAACCAGCTGCTGGATGTGCTGCGCGGAATAGCCGATGGGCGCGGCGTAGCGGTTGGAGAGGTGTCTATCAACTGGGTGCTGGCACAGCCCGGCGTGACCTGCGCGTTGATGGGGTCTTCCCGCCCTGAAACGGCTGCGGCAAACGCAAAGGCGGCGGATTGGTCGCTGACGGAACAGGAGCTCATTACCATCAACGAAGCCTATGAAAGGATCATGGGCTGACGGCCTGAACAAAGCGATAAAACCGACGCTGCTGGCAAACGCCGGGGTCATGATAGGCTATTGCGGTGCGCATAGGCTGCACGCGCCGCATGGCCACCCCTTTTTCGCAATATTTCCCCAGGCATCCGCAAGGAAACGGGAATGCCGAGAGAACCTTTCGATCACAGCGGGTGGTTTTGGAGTAATGGAAAAAATACCGGATGAAAGCCAACGGCGCCTGCCGCGGACCGGATGCGTCTGCGGCAGGCGCTGTTTTGACGTAAGCTATGTCTATATCCGGTAGAAATGGTCTTGGGTGCCTGGAATATCGGTGCGGGCAACGAAAATGCCGCCTGCCCCGGGGTTTTTTGCAAGCTCCGCGTCCGTATAGCAATATTTCGAAGAGGCTACGTAAAAGTCTTTGCTATCCTCACCGCCGAAGCCGCCGCAGCAGGCATATTCTACGGGGAATGGCACCGTTTTGATAAGAGCAAGCCGACTGTTCCATATGGATAGTTGCCCTGTCCAATGGCAGATGTAGAGGTTGTCTTCCACATCGATGCTGATGCCGTCCGGCATGCCCAGCGCGCCGAATTTTATGGCGGTTTTGGCGGGAGAAACGATCCCTTGGTTGATGTCGTAATCGTAGCAGAGCAGCGTGTGGTTGTAAGTATCTACGACGAACAGTTTGGTGTCATCCCGGTTCCACACCATGGCATTGAACTGGTTGATTCTTTTTTCGATGGTGTGTACGTGGCCGTCCGGCTCCACCATATAAAAGCCACCCGTCATGTCGGGTGAATAATCCGGCGTGCCATACAGCTTTGAAA
>JAEZIE010000090.1 GCA_023416175.1 Bacillota bacterium | reverse complement strand
GTACCACGGGAATCGAAACATGCGTGAGCGCAATCCAAACAGGCGCCATGGCGTCCGCATTTACCGTGGGGCTGCCAATGGCCAGCACATCCGCCCGATGGATGCGCGAAGCTGCCTCGTTGGGAGTGAAATCTGCAATATCCGCCATATCGATCTCCGCGCCGCGCGCGGCCAGATCCTCCGCAAGTTTTTCGGCCAATAGGCGCGTATACCCATAGCAACTTACATATCCGATAAACACGCGTTTGCCGGCAAGGGGCTGATGCTCAGTAGCCCAATCACGGTAGAGCGCGATACCCTCCTGCGGGTTTTGATCCAATACCGGCCCATGGGAAGGCAATACCACGCGGATTGGAAGGTTTAATTCTGTTAAATGCGCGACTGCTCGGGTGACATGCCCCGCAAACGGGCGCATGATGGAATCAAAATAATATCTGCGCGCGTCTTTAAAGCTTTCATCCGTCCTGCTTTCAAGCACATGTTCGGGAGCAAAATGGCAGCCGAACGCATCGCACGTAAACAGCGCGCCATCTTTATCATCATAGGTAAATATGGTATCCGGCCAATGCAGAAATGGGGCCATGATAAAGCGCAGCTTGCGGCCGCCAAGATCGAGGGTATCGCCTTCCTTAACGGAATCGATAGGAAGCTCTCTATTCGCAATATGCGGAAGGTAGAGCGAGGCGGGCTTGGAGCAAAGAATACGCGCCTGCGGCGCAAGCTTGATAAGCTCCGCAATGGACCCTGAATGGTCCGGTTCTGTATGCTGCAATACGATGTAATCGATTTTACTTGGATCAATGAGCTGACGTATTAAAGCCAGGCTTTTTTCTAAAAAACCATCCCTTACGGTATCGATCAGTGCGATTTTTTCACTGCCCTGCACCAGGTACGAATTGTAGCTGGTGCCGTGTTTTGTTTCCATCACGACATCAAAGCGCTTGAGCTGCTCATGAATCGCTCCTACCCAGTGGATCCCTTCCGATATTTTGACCGGTGTATCTGGATGCTTCATTTTTCGTCCCTCGCTTTTCTGATATGCTCGTATTTAACATTAGTATAAACGCCTTTGTGATAAAAAAACCTGTTCAGCGTAAGGTTTTAGGTTATTGTGCATCACGGTCTCTCTTTCCACCCGTTGAATGCAGCGCATATCACCTCAGCCAAGCGCCGTATTGTACTTATCATATCGTACGAGAGACGCTTGACAAACGCGAATTGCGGCGCTACAATACTCTTATAATCGGTCAGCCGACCGACAAACAGCGAGGTATTGCATGGCACAAAAAAACGCAGAAGTGGAAAGCACGCGGCAAGGCATACGCCAAACCGCCTCCGCACTTTTTATGACAGGTGGCGTACATGCCACAAGCCTAGCCGATATTGCTAAGGCTGCGAAGCTCTCTAAGGGTACGCTTTACTACCATTATCCCACCAAAGAGTATCTTGTCCTGGATATTGCGGAAGAACATTTCAGCCGCATGACCGATAACATATTCGCTTGGATCGATTCTTTGGCGGACGGAATGCGCGCCCAGGAGGCGCTGCGTGCGCTGACCGAAATGCTGATACAGGACCCAGATTCCATGCGACTACATTTTGCCCTGATGAGCGAGGCACTGCGCGAAGAGGGGGCTTTGCGCAAGCGTGTTGCCGCCAAGCAGCGCGAATGGGCCGTGATGCTTGAGGTAGGCTCGCTCCGCATGACTGAACCGGGCGCACAGCGCTTCCGCACCTACAGCCGCGCGTATCTCGCGCTACTGGATGGCTGCGCGCTGCACCAGCTTTTGACCGGACATTTGGATGTAGATATTTTGCTCAAATTATTGACGGAGGAGTAAGCATGAATACGGAACAGCAAATCACATGCAGCGGCAGTATCCTGGTTGCGGGCGATTCCATTTTTAAGGGCGTATGCTATGACGCCTCCCGCAAGCGGCACGTGTTGCTGCCGAGCGCCTTCTGTGCACAGGTCTCACGGCTCATCAAACCCGCAGTGGAGAACATTTCCCGTTACGGATACAAAAGCGGCGAGCTATTGAGCGCCCTGCTAGACAACCTGAAACGCAAAAAAGAACCGCCTTCCATCGTAATTCTAGAAGTGGGCGGCAACGACTGCGCGTTTGATTGGGACGCCGTTGCCAAAGACCCGCTTGCGCCCCACGCCCCCAACACTCCCCTGGAGGAATACGAGAGCAACCTCATGCAGATGGTGGACGCCGTAAAGGATGTGGGCGCGCAGCCCATACTTTGCAATCTACCGCCTATCGACGCGCAAAAGTACTTTAACTTTATTTCCAACCGCGAGCCGGAACGCTCCCGGCAGATCTTAAAATTTCTGGGCGACGTCGGCCGTATCTACTGGTGGCATGAACGCTACAGCATGGCGGTGGAGCGTGTGGCGGAGGCCACCGAAACACCACTGATGCTGCTGCGCGCTTCCCTGCTCAAGGATGAGGACTACCGTTCCTATATCTGCGAGGACGGCATGCACCCCAACGAAACGGGGCATGCGAAGCTGGCCGACGCCCTGCTTCACTACATCCGCAGCTACGCGCCCGCCATGTTGGCATAAGATAAACTCCAAAAACCTACTGGTATGTTGGAGGCTCTGGCCCACGGTTCGCAATCAAGCAGGTTATTGACATTCCGGGGTGAAAAGGCTCGTCTTTTCACCCTTTTTTTTGTGCGCATCCTGCGTTCTTGACTCCCTTTCTTCTTAAATATATATACAACGCGCGCTTTTTGTGGTATACTGTGCTTATAGACCCGGCGGGCTTTTTTTGTGTACAGAGGTTCGCGGGGAATGCCTGACATAAAGGATGGCCCATGCAGATTACGCTTGCCCGCTTGCAGCAATACCGCAGCTATGAGCGCCTGGTATGGAAGCCAGCGCAGGGGTTATGCGTGCTGCTCGGCGAGAACGCCGCAGGCAAAACCAATGTGCTGGAGGCGTTGTTTTTATGCGCCTTGGGGCGGAGCCACCGCACGCGGCACGATGCGGAGCTGATCCATTACGGAGAAGAGAGCGCCTATGTGGGGCTGGAACTCAATAAGCGCACCGGTACCCATAAGATCGAATGCCGCCTGTTCCGGGAAGGGCGGCGGGAACTCAAAGTGGATAATATGCCGCTTTCCCGCTCGGGCGAGTTATTGGGCACGCTGCATGTGGTGATGTTTTCGCCGGAGGATCTGCGCCTCATTAAGCAAGGCCCGGCGGAGCGGCGGCGGTTTCTTGACATGGAGCTTTCCCAGCTCCAGCCCTCCTACTATTACCGCTTACAGCAGTATAACCTGGCATTGAAGCAGCGCAACGCGCTTTTGAAAAACCCATCCGCTAACCCAAAGCTTCTTGCGCCCTGGGACGAACAGCTCTCTATCCTCGGGGCAGGGCTGATACACGCCAGGGCCGCATTTATGGAGAAGCTTGCAGTGCTTGCGGGAGACCTCCACAAGGAGCTTTCCGGCGGGGAGCGGCTGCACGTTGTGTATGAGCCCGCGTTTACACCGGGAAGCGTACAACAGACTGCAGAGCGCATGCAGCAGGGGCTATCTGCCTCATTAGAGCGTGATCTGCGTACAGGCTCCACGCAGCAAGGCCCGCACCGGGACGATATCCTGCTGGAACTTGACGGCGTGGACGTGCGTGCCTACGGCTCGCAGGGACAGCAGCGCACCGCTGCGCTTGCATTGAAGCTTTCCGAGCTTACGCTGATGAAGGAACTGGGCGGCGAGCCGCCCGTACTGCTGCTGGACGATGTGCTTTCCGAGCTTGACTCGGCACGGCAGCGAATGCTTGCCTGGGCTATGCGGGGCTCCCAAACATTTTTGACCTGCACCCAACTCGCCGGGCTCGCAAGCGCAGGCATTACGGATATGACGGTATATCAGGTTGCGAATGGGACCGTTACAAAAGCGGATATGGGGAATACTTAAAACGCTTTAGAATTCTTACTTTGCCCTATGGACAACGCCCGTTGAAAGGAGCGCACAAATGATCGTACACATCGGCTGGGAAGTCTGCGTTGTGTCCCGGGATGTCATCGCCATACTGGATAAAAAAAGCGTGCTCTCCTCGCCGGAGACCGCGCAGTTTATTCGCCTTGCCAAGGAGCAAAAACGCTTTACCCCCTGCGAAGAAGGGGAGCGCGCTTATCTGCTGGTGCAGGAGGAAGAGAGCGATACGGTGCGCGTCATTGCCTCAGCCATCAGCCCTTCCACTCTGCAGAAGCGCTTTATGAGCGACGGGCTGAACGAGCTTTAACGTTGGGCACGCTCCCGATACCCGGCGCGGACACAAACTGTGCCTTACATAAACGATTTTTACCACCAAGCGCCCGGCGTTCGGGCGCACGAAAGGATAGATTGCCTCATGGAACAAAACGCGATACTTCAGAACGGACAAAACGGTTCCTCCTACGATGCCTCGCAAATCCAGGTGCTGGAGGGGCTTGAGGCGGTACGCCGGAGGCCCGGCATGTACATCGGCTCCACGGATACCCGGGGCTTACACCACCTTATAACCGAGATTGTGGATAACTCCATCGACGAAGCATTGGCTGGGTACTGCAAGAATATTTCCATCACCATCCACGCGGACAATTCCGTCACCGTACAGGACGACGGGCGCGGCATCCCCGTGGGTTACCATGAAAAAACCGGCAAAGATGCGCTGGAAGTTGCGCTTACCATCCTACATGCGGGCGGAAAGTTCGGTGGCGGGGGATATAAGGTCTCCGGCGGGCTGCATGGCGTGGGCCTGAGCTGCGTGAACGCGCTTTCTGAAAAGCTGGTTGCCACCATCTGCCGCGAAGGGGACATCTATCAGCAGACGTACGTACGCGGCATCCCCACCACGGGGGTGGAAAAGATCGGCACCTGCCCCATGGAAGAGCACGGCACCACCATTTGGTTCCTGCCCGACGCAGAGGTGTTTGACGAAGTGAACTTCCACTTTGAGACGCTGGTCAGCCGCCTGCGGGAGCTTGCGTTCCTCAACGCGGGTATTCAGATCTACGTGGAGGACCAGCGCGAAGATCAGGCCACGCACAAGACGTTCTGCTACGAGGGCGGTATCATCTCCTTTGTGCAGCACCTGAACAAAAACAAAGAGGTACTGCATCCGGAGCCGATTTATATTTCCGCCACACGCGATGAAAACGGTGCAGAAACCGCAAGCGTGGAAGTGGCGCTGCAGTATAACGATGGCTACAACGAGACGATATTCACGTTTGCCAACAACATCGCCACCATAGAAGGCGGCGCGCATCTGGTGGGTTTTAAAAGCGCCCTGACACGGGTTGTCAACGATTACGCCCGTAAATACAACCTGCTTAAGGCCGCCGATCCCGCGCTTTCCGGCGAGGATATCCGCGAAGGCATGACCGCCATCATCAGCGTAAAGCTGATGGAGCCGCAGTTTGAAGGGCAGACCAAGACCAAGCTTGGCAACGCCGACATCCGCCCGCTGGTGGACAGCGCGATCGCAAACGGGCTTTCCACCTATATGGAGGAGAACCCGTCTATCGCGCGGTTGTTGATAGACAAATGCATCACGGCGTTCCGCGCACGTGACGCTGCGCGAAAAGCGCGCGAGCTGACCCGCAGGAAGACTGCGCTCGACAGCACCGCGCTCCCCGGCAAGCTGGCCGACTGCCGCGAAAAGGACCCCGCAAAATGCGAGCTGTTTATTGTAGAGGGTGACTCCGCAGGCGGTTCCGCCAAGCAGGGAAGGAACCCGCAGTTCCAGGCGATTTTGCCGCTTAGGGGCAAGATCCTCAACGTGGAAAAAACGCGGCTTGATAAGATACTGGCCAATGCGGAAATCAAAGCCATGATCACGGCGTTTGGCGCGGGGCTGGATACGGATTTTGACGTGAACAAGCTTAGGTACCACAAGATTGTCTGCATGACCGACGCGGACGTGGATGGAAGCCATATCAGAACCCTGCTTCTAACCTTCTTCTACCGGCACATGCGCCCGCTCATCGAGCATGGGTACGTCTATGTGGCCCAACCGCCGCTGTATAAGATTAGCCGCGGCAAAATCGAGCGCTATGCGTATTCCGATGAGGAGCTCGAAGCGATTCTTACCGAGATCGGCCGCGACCCCAAGCCCAACATCCAGCGTTACAAAGGTTTGGGCGAGATGAACCCGGAGCAGCTGTGGGAAACCACCATGGATCCGGATCGCCGCATCATGAAGCAGGTACATTTGGATGAAGACATGCTGGTGGACGATGAGATCTTCACCATACTGATGGGCGACAAGGTCGAGCCCCGGCGTGAGTTTATCGAAGCGAATTCTAAGCTGGTTACTGATCTGGATATATAGAAGAATACGCTCCTTTTCTTTTGCAAAAGAAAAGGAACAAAAGAAAACCAGCGCATAGCTACCCTATATGGGGATTCCAAAGGGACGACGTCCCTTTGGTAGGGGTTTGGGGGCAAAGCCCCCAACGTACCCTAAAA
>JAEZIE010000052.1 GCA_023416175.1 Bacillota bacterium | reverse complement strand
AGTCTTTCCATCGAACCGCTGATATACCCATAACCATGCTGTACTCCCTCGAAATGAATGCCTTCTCAATTGTCCAGATAATGATTTTATACATTTATCCCGAATCTAACATTGAGGTCAAAAACCGCCTTCCGGTCACCAAATGTTTTCACGCTATTAGAGATCAAACCCGCAGGTTCGGGCATGACGGGAATCATCCATATCGCGCTACTTATTAAAACTGTGCATTCCATCTGATAACAAAGCTTTTTCTTATGAATTCTCTCTTGGCCGTCGTTTTTGCGGCCATAACAATAAAGCAAAGTAGGAGGATAGTCATGAAAAAGAAGGCATTGAAACTCTTGGCCCTTGTTCTGGCAGTATCCATGGCGTTCCCGCTGTTTGGCTGCACGCCGACAGCGCCGGTCGCAGAGCAACCTACCACAGCACCTGTAGCGGAAACCGCCGCGCCCGCACCCGCACCCGAACCCGAACCAACCGCCGCACCCGCATCCGGACTTATCAGCGAACTTCCCCGCAATGAAACGCTGTACTTTGCCGGACTTCAATGGAAAACCGTAAAGAGCTGGAGCCCCTACAACCCTGACCCGAATAACTCTCTGGTCATCTCGCAGGCGGCATCCTCTCGTATCCCGATGTATGAAACACTGTATATGTACAACATGCTTGACGGCAAGCTCTACCCGTTGCTTGCGGATGGCGCATTTGCATGGAATCCGGATAGGACCCAGCTGACGGTCAAGATCAAGCCGGTCGCCAAGTGGAACGACGGCACCCCCGTGACCGCGAACGACGTTGCCTACACATTCGCGACGCACGTGAAGTACGCGTCCAACACCGGCAACGAATACATGGAATATATCGATAAGATCGAAGCTGTTGACAATTCCACCGCCGTACTATATGCAAAGCTCAACGACAGCGGCAAGGCCGTGAACCCGCTGATGCTCGAGGAGTATGTCGCCAAGGTATTAGTCACGCAGAAGGCATACTTTGAGGGCGTGGAAGCCAAAGTCAACAACGATGCGGATGCGTTCAAAATCGCGCTCTGCGATGATACCGTCACTTCGGGCCCCTACAAGCTTCTCTACTCCGACGATCAGAAGGTCGTTTTAGTGCGGGACGATAATTATTGGGGTCAGGATGCCTCCATGTGGGGCAAGCTGCCGGTACCCAAGTACCTCGCCCACACGATCTTCACAGACAACAAGGCTGCGGATGCCGCTTTCGCTGCTGGCGAAGCAGATGTTTCCCAGGGCTTTGTGGCTAACATTCAGGACCTCTGGCTCAAGCAGGGGCTGCCCATTTCCACCTATATGGATGAAGCTCCGTATGGCGTGTGTGCCTCTATCCCCACGGCGTGGTACAACATGAAGTCCCCCGGCCTTGACAACGTGGCGGTCCGCAAGGCGATCGCAATGGCGGTCGATTACGACGCGATCATTGCCAACGCCATGGCAAACCAGAGCCCGACCTTCTCCCAGACTCCGCGCTCCATGATGATCCCGACCGAAGGCGAGCAGTCGCTACTCGATCACGACAAGCTCAAGCCCCTCCAGTGGGCGGGCAACGACATCGAGGGAGCTAAGAAGCTGCTTGACGATGCAGGCATCGTCGATACCAACGGCGACGGCTACCGCGATATCGACGGCAAGAACCTAGAGTACAAGGCATGCTGTCCGTTCGGCTGGTCCGACTGGCAGATTGCCATCGAAATCGTAGCTGCGGCCGGTCAGAATATCGGCATCAACATTACGACCGAATTCCCTGAGGCGGACGTGTTCCTGCCCACTGTGTTCACCACCGGCCAGACCGAGTATGACATCTTTATGATGTGGAACGACGGCGCAGGACCCATTCAGCCTTGGGCGCGTATCCGTAAGTTCATCAGCAGCGAGTTCCTTTCGGCGGCCACCAATGCCACCGGCAACTTTGGCGGCTATGTGAACCCGGAAGCCGACGCCATTATCAAGCAGATCCCGAGCGTGACCGACCCCGCTAAGCTGAAGGAACTCTACACCAAGATCAACGAGATCTACCTTACCGATGTTCCCTCCTTCGGCTTGATGTATCGTCCGGAATTGTTCCATGCGGTGAATGAGACCGTATGGACTGCCTTCCCCGAGCAGGGCGATGGCAAGAACGTCCCGCCGCTGGTCATGATCAACGGCTACGGTATTGGCGGTCTCTATAATCTGGAGCTGGTCAATCCGTAATTCCCTGATATGTTGGGAACAGCCATGTAGCTTTTTGAAACATGGCTGTTCCCTTATTCTAGGCAGGAGGTCTTGTCGTGAAAAATTATGCACGCTATTTCAGAAAAAAAATACTTTGGTTTATAATAACGCTTGTTTGTGCGATCATGCTGAATTTTTTTCTTCCGCGCATGATGCCCAACGACCCTATCGCGCGGATTGTTTCCCGCATAGCGCGGAATTCGAGCTCGCAGACGACGGTGCAGCAGGCCTATGAGTATTACGCGCGCGTGTTCGGTGTTGATCAGCCATTACATATCCAGTTTTTCAAATATGTAGGAAACATGTTCAAGGGGGAGATGGGGGTGTCGTTCAGCCAGTATCCCCGCCCGGTAAGCGATATCATCGGCTCAGCCATATGGTGGACCATAGGGCTTCAGCTACCGGCGATTATCGTAGGTTGGTTGATAGGCAATATCCTAGGCGCGTTGGCAGCCTATATACGAAAGGGATTCGATAAGGTACTTTTACCCATCGCCTTGTTTGCAAACAGCATACCGGCATTCGGTATGGCGATCATACTTCTTGTTGTTTTTGCCTTGAAGCTTAAAATCGCACCTGTTGGGGGGGGGTACGGCTTTGAACTGCTCCCCGAATTTTCCCTGCGGTTTATAAAATCCATTTTGACACATTACCAGCTGCCGTTCTGGTCAATTGTTATTATATCCGTCGGTGGTCAGGCCATTGGCATGCGCTCCATGTCTATCTATGAACTCAACGCGGATTATGTAAAATACAGCCGTTTCCTCGGCATCAAGGACCGTAAGATCGTAGGCTATGTGTTCCGTAACGCCATGCTGCCCCAGGTCACGGGCCTCGCGCTTTCCCTCGGAACGATGGTGGGCGGCGCTTTGATCGCGGAAATTATTTTTAATTATCCGGGACTTGGCTCGACCATACTCAGCGCTATCTCCGGGGCGGATTATCCGCTTGTGTCGGGGGCGACGCTTATCATTACCATCATGGTCCTGGCAGCCAATTTTGCGATCGAAGTCCTGTACGGCTTTATTGACCCGCGCGTAAAAGCCGCGCAGATGGAATAGGGGGCTATTTATGAAAAGGACGCTACGCCAAGTATTCAAATCCCCTAATTTCGCAGTTGGGTTCGCCATTATGATGTTCCTGCTGCTTATGATCATCATCTATCCCCTCATCGTTCCGGACGAACCGCTAAAGATCATAGGTCTCGGCTCATTCATGAAGCCGGGAACCTATTTATCTGTGGCGGACAGCATCGGTACGCAATCAAAATATACAATGAAGCTCGAAGATGCCGCGCAAAAGCGCCTTGCCGACAGGCTCGGTGAGGAGGACAAAGCGGAGATGGTGAAGTGGCTTACGGCTTTCGGTATCCCGGAGAGTCAAATAGATACCAATGATACCACGTCGTTGCTTGAGCTGTGGTTCAACAATTACGACGAAACGCTCAGGTTCCAAGGCATGACCAGCGCAAAGCGCAAATATTACGCAAGGCTTAATAAGGCGCTCTCAAGTATGCTCACAGGCGGGGAACTTACTGTGATGCAGAAGAATGCGGAAACCGGGGAGCTTGAGCCGGTAGCGGAAATTGCGGATACGGATTATGTCAACCTGTCCGAGGTGGCAAATGTCAAGCCATTGCTGCTCGGCACCGATAATTATGGGCGGGATATGCTCACAGAGCTCGTATCCGCCTTAGGAACATCGCTGCTGATTGGGCTTGTCGCGGGCGTTATCGCAACGTTTATCGGTCTCGTGCTGGGGTTGCTCGCGGGATACTTGGGCGGTGTGGTAGACGATATCATCATGTTTTTTACAAATCTGTTTACTGTGATTCCAACGTTCGTGCTTCTGATCCTCATATCGTTTGCGATAGGGCAGGACCAGCGAGGTGCAACGACCGTTGCCATTGTTATCGGCCTTACCGCATGGTTTTGGACGGCAAGGGCGGTTCGTTCGCAGGTGATTTCCCTGCGCAGTCGGGATCATGTCAATCTTTCTAAAATTTCAGGGCACAGTCTTTTGCGCATCATTATGACGGATATTCTGCCCTACATCGCCTCCTATGTGGTAATGGCGCTTATCTTGCAAATAAGCTCCGCCATCCTTGCGGAAGCGCAGCTCTCCATGATTGGCCTGGGGCCCAGAACCACGGAAATTCCGACGCTGGGCTTGATGATGCAATGGGCGACAGCGTACTCGGCACCGCTTGTCGGCGCATGGTGGGCGTATTTCCCCGTACTGCTCGTCATTGCGCTCGTCAGCTTCTCGCTGAATTTGATGAATACCGGCCTGGACCAGGTATTCAATCCTACTTTACGGGATTAGGAGGCCAGATATGGGACGGACAATGCTTGAGGTCAATGGCCTTACAACCAAATATGTTACAAGATTCTGCGAGAGCGTCTATGCGGTGAACGAGGTATCCTTCAAGGTAGAGGAGGGCAAGTCGTTAGGGATCGCCGGAGAAAGCGGATGCGGAAAATCAACGCTGGCGCTTAGCCTCATGGGATATTATTTCGCGCCGCTCCACTACATGTGCGGGGATATCATACTGGATGGGCGCAACATCTCCTGCATGAAACCGGACGAGGTGCGAAAGTCAATACTGGGCACCGAGATTGCGTATATTCCGCAGGCGGCTATGAACGCGCTCAACCCCACCCGCAGAATTATCCGTTTTATTGAGGACGTCGTTCGCGCGCACGACCCCAAAGCCACCCAAAAAGAGATTCACGATATGGCAAAGGAGCGATTTTCTGTACTCGGCTTGCCCGTGGATGTGCTGGAGCGGTATCCCGTGGAGCTTTCCGGCGGCATGAAGCAGCGTACGGTCATCGCAATCTCCACCATACTTTGCCCCAAGGTACTCATTGCGGATGAACCGTCGAGCGCACTGGACGTTACCAGCCAGAAGATGGTTATCAAAATGCTAAAAGATCTCATGGAACAAGGCTATATCAAGTCCATGATATTCATCACTCACGAATTGCCGCTTCTCTACAATGTGACCGACGACATCATGGTCATGTATGCAGGGCAGATCGTGGAAAAAGGTACCGCAAAAGAGATGGTGTTTGACCCCATCCATCCGTATTCCAAAGGGCTCATGGGCTCTATCATCGTACCCGAGGAGGGCGTGCGGGATGCCAAGTTGAGCGCCATACCCGGCACGCCGCCCAATCTCAAAAATCCGCCCTGCGGATGCCGGTTTGCTGAACGATGCAAATACGTGAAACCGGAATGCAGATTCGTGAGCATTCCGCTTACCGAAATTGAGGGCGGGCGTGCGTACCGCTGCATCATCCCCGCAGAAAAGCTCAGGGAGGTGTACGAACATGAGTGAGGCGGCAAAGAGAGCAAATTTGGAGGACCGCCCGCTTTGTTTAAGCGGCACAGGCGTCACCAAGGTATACGGCATGGGGGACAAGCGGAATGTCGCGGTCAACCATGTGGATTTTGCCTTCCGCGAGGGCGAACTTATTTCCATTGTAGGCGAATCGGGGAGCGGTAAGACGACGCTGGCGAAAATGCTCTTGGGGCTTACCAGCGTAACGGAAGGCGATATCTTCTTTCAAGGCAAAAAGCGGGATATCGGTACGCAGAAGAAAAAGCGGGAGTATTGGAAGGGCATACAGGCCATATTTCAGGATCCGTTCTCGTCATTTAACATGTTCAATAAAATTGATACGGTATTGATGGATTGCATCCATATGCGCGGCGGACGGCGGCTCCCATATGAAAAAAAAGTGGAGATGATGACGGAGGCCTGCAGCTTCGTCAATCTGAAATACGCGGAGCTGACCAACAAGTATCCGTTTGAGCTTTCAGGTGGACAGATGCAGCGGCTGATGATCGCGCGTATCTTCCTGCTTAAGCCCAAGATCCTGCTGGCCGACGAGCCCACCTCCATGATCGACGCCTGCTCGCGCGCGACCATACTGGATATGCTGCTGCAGCTGCGCAACGAAACCGGTATGACCATCATATTCATTACGCACGATATCGGGCTTGCCTATTACATATCGGATAGCGTGTACATTATGGAGCGCGGCAAATTCGTGGAAAGCGGCACGGCGGACGAAGTGATTCTTACGCCTAAGGCGCCTTATACCAAGCGCCTGATCAGTGATGTTCCGAAGATCTATGAGGAGTGGGATCTCTCCACCGTATCCAACGCAAAAAATGACAAACCGGTATGATAAAAACATAACCGCGTTGATATGCGTATGCAGGAAGCATTGATAGAATGAATGCATCAACGCATGAAAGAGGTGCAATACATGGATGTAAAACGTCTGGTTTCGCAAATGACGCTCGAGGAAAAGGCATCCCTCTGTTCGGGCCTGGACTTCTGGCACACCAAGCCCGTGGAGCGGCTCGGCATCCCTTCCGTTATGATGAGCGATGGCCCCCACGGCTTACGCAAGCAATCAGAAAGTGCTGACCATTTGGCGGTAAACGAAAGCATCAAAGCGGTGTGCTTCCCTGCGGGGTGCGCAACGGCGGCATCCTTTGACCGGGCGCTTCTGACCACATTGGGAGAGGGTATCGGGGATGCCTGCCAAGCGGAAAGGCTCAGCGTGGTGCTGGGCCCTGCGGTTAATATCAAGCGTTCACCGCTGTGCGGGCGCAACTTCGAATATTTTTCAGAGGACCCGTACCTGGCGGGTGAGATAGCGGCCGCCCACATCAAGGGCGTTCAGTCAAGAAACGTCGGCACCAGCCTGAAACATTATGCCGCAAACAGTCAGGAGCACCGCCGCATGTCAAGTAGTTCCGAGGTGGATGAGCGTACTCTGCGGGAAATCTACCTTGCGGCGTTTGAAACCCCTGTGCGGCAGGAAAAGCCCTGGACAGTCATGTGCTCCTATAACAAAATCAACGGCACGTTTGCCTCGGAGAACCATTTGCTCATGACGGATATCCTGCGCAACGAGTGGGGCTTTGACGGGTATGTCGTTACCGACTGGGGCGCAGTGGCGGATCGCGTGAAAGGGCTTGCAGCGGGCGTCGATCTTGAAATGCCCGCATCCGGCGGCGTAAACGATAAGAAGATTGTGGATGCTGTCCGCGCCGGGGAGCTTGATGAGAAGCTTCTGGACTTGGCCGTGGAGCGGATATTGACCATGAACTATCGCTATCTTGAATCCGCAAAACCCGAAACTGAATGGGATAAGGAGGCACAGCATGCTTTAAGCGCCCGGCTGTCGGAAGAATGTATGGTGCTCTTAAAAAATACGGATGAAATCCTGCCGCTAAAATCTGGTGACAGCGTCGCCTTTATCGGCGAATTCGCGCAAAAGCCGCGCTTTCAGGGCGGCGGAAGCTCGCATATCAACTGCTTCCAAACCACCAGCTCGGTTGAGGCTGCGTCGGGCATCCCCAACATCGCGTATGCGAAGGGCTTTGACATTGACAAGGACGAAACAACAGACGCTCTAATCGAAGAGGCGGTACTGCTTGCGAAAACCTCCAAAGTTGCGGTGGTGTTTGCGGGGCTCCCCGACGCTTACGAATCCGAAGGATACGACCGCACGCATATGCGCCTGCCGGATTGCCAAAATCGCCTGATCCAGGCCGTTGCCCAAGCCAATCCCAATACGGTGGTGGTGCTGCACAACGGGTCGCCCGTGGAAATGCCCTGGGTAAACGAGGTAAAAGGTATATTGGAGGCATACTTAGGCGGCCAGGCCGTGGGTATCGCAACGGTACGCGTGCTGTTTGGTGAGGCGAATCCCTGCGGCAAGCTGCCCGAGACATTCCCGAATAAGCTGGAGGATAACCCTTCCTACCTGTTCTACGGCGGGGAAAAGGACATTGCCGAATACCGGGAAGGCGTTTTCGTGGGGTACCGGTATTATGACAAAAAGAAAATGGATGTGCTCTTCCCATTCGGGTTCGGGCTTTCCTACACAACATTTAAGTACGCCAATCTCCGGGTCGATAAGGACGAAATGAACGATACCGATTGTATGCGTGTATCGGTTGACGTCACAAACACAGGCAAGGTGTTTGGAAAAGAGATTGTACAGCTTTACGTTGCGGATAAAGTCAGTACCCCTATCCGCCCCGAAAAGGAGCTCAAAGGCTTTGAAAAGGTGGCGCTGCTGCCAGGGGAAACCAAGACCGTCCGCTTTACGCTGAACAAGCGCGCGTTTGCGTACTGGAACGTGGAGCTACACGACTGGCATGTGGAAAGCGGAGAATTCGACATCCTCATCGGCAAGTCGTCCCAAAATATCGTGCTCAAAAAGACGGTAACGGTTCATTCCACCGTAAAGCTGCCCGTTCGATATGATATGAACAGCATATTCATGGATATCATGGCCGACCCGCGTGCAAAATCCGCATTAAAACCGTTTATGGACGGCATTGTCAATGCTTTGGCGCCGCAGGATGATGCAGCTTCCGATACGGCCAAAGAAGCCATCTCGTCCGAAATGATGGAGGCCATGCTGCAGTACATGCCGCTTCGGGCCGCGCTCAGCTTTGGCAATGACCAGATTTCAGAGGAGCAGACCGAACTGCTTTTGAACGAACTCAATCGGGCTTAAAAGCCGGAAAATACTAGCTAGAGGTGACGACATGAGTTTTCCCAAAGGGTTTGTATGGGGTGCAGCCTGCGCTTCCTACCAGTGCGAAGGCGCGTGGAACTTGGACGGCAAGGGCCCGAGCATTTGGGACGATTTTTCCCATGAAACAGGCAGGGGGCATATAAGCAATGACGATACGGGCGACGTCGCCTGCGATTTCTATCACCGCTACGAGGAAGACATCGCGCTGATGAAAAAGATCGGCATCAAGGTTTACCGTTTTTCGGTCAGTTGGCCACGCGTCATGCCAAATGGTACGGGTGAAACCAATGAGGCGGGACTGGCGTTTTATGACCGCTTGATCGATACGCTACTAAGCCACGGCATTGAGCCCTGGGTGACGCTTTATCACTGGGATCTGCCCAGCGCATTGCAAAAGGAGGGCGGCTGGCTCAACCGCGCCACCGTAGACGCGTTCGCGGTTTATGCAGGCGTAATCGCAAGGCGCTTTGATGGGCGTGTAAAAACCTACATGACCATCAACGAGCCGCAGTGTGTGGTCGGCCTTGGCTACGGAAACGGGGAGCATGCGCCGGGGCTGCAGCTTTCCAATGAGGAGCAGGCAAAGTGCATGCACCATTTGGTGCTCGCCCATGGCGTTGCAACAAAGGCGCTGCGGGAAAACAGTGCGTCGCCGGTTCTGGTTGGTGTTGTTCCCTGCGGACGGCTTTGCTATCCGATTGCGGATACGCCCGCCAACCGGGAGGCGGCATATCACGCGTCTTTCCACTTAACAGACGACGATTGGGCGTTTACGTTCAACGCCTATATGGACGAAGTTATGTTCCATAAATTCGATGACGACGCGCCCATGTTCTTGCGCGAATTTGCCCAATCCGTACCGCAGAGTGATTGGGACCTTGTTGAAAAGCCGGACTTTTTGGGTGTGAACGTCTACAGTGGAAGCGGCACCGATGAGAATGGCAGGCTCGTCAAGCGGCATGAAGGCTTCCCGCTGACTGCCACAAAGTGGCCGGTGACACCGGAAGTCATGCGTTATGGCATGCTGAATCTATACAGGCGCTACAAGCTGCCCATATATATTACGGAAAACGGGCAATCCTGCAATGACCGCATATACCTGGACGGGAAGGTGCACGATCCGGACCGTATTGATTACCTGCACCGGTATCTGCGAGAGCTCAAAAAATCCATCGAAGAAGGTGCACCCGTTTTAGGGTATCTACACTGGAGCTTCCTGGATAATTTTGAGTGGGCAAGCGGATATGATGAACGGTTTGGTATTGTATATGTAGACTATCCAACCCAACAGCGCATTCTGAAGGATTCGGCTCTCTTCTATGCCGACGTCATTGAGACCAATGGCGAAACACTTTAAAAATAGAACGGCTCCTGTGCCCGCGTGTAAAAGGGATGATTGCGCGCGGGCAAGTCAATAAAGCGGGATTATTTTGATTTTTAGGGAAATTTTCTTTGTCCTTCATGACGATGAAATGGTATACTACTGCTATTATGGC
>JAEZIE010000040.1 GCA_023416175.1 Bacillota bacterium | reverse complement strand
GGGTGAAAGCAGCAGCCGTTCCCCGTCGTTTCTTAGGCCGCCAAAGCCGTACACCACGTTGAGCCAGCTCCCCGCGATGGAGGTAATGTGCAGGCCCTCGTTTGTGTTGCGATTATAGTTGTCTAGATCCAGGCGCGCGGCAAAGCGGAACATGGCATACGCCTCATCCATCAGGCCGATTTCCGCCGCCAGTATGGAATGTACGGAAGGCGAAAGGCTGCTTTCGTGGATGCAGCGCGGCTCGTAGTACGCATAATTGGCAGCAAGCTGCTCTTTTGTAAACAGGTGCCGGTAGAGCAGCATGAACATCAGCACGTCCGGCTGCTTGAGCATATCATTCCGGTAGATGCGCTCATAGGACCAATGGCCATAGAGCGGGAAATCCTCCACCGGGATCGCGTCCACGTCCACATGCGGCAAATGGTAAAAGCCTTCATGCTGCTCAAAGAGCATGGAGCTTTCGTCGTATAGGATGCGCATGTGCTGTGCCATACGTCGCCACTCGTTTGCTTCCGAAGCGGCAAACGCCGTCTTTTCCACGAGTATGCGGTATGCTTCCGGCGCTGCTTCACGCATCTCCTCCAGAACGTCGAGCGTATATTGAAATGTCTTTTGCGCCATGAAATTGGTATAGGTGTTGTTGTGCACCATCATCTGGAATTCATCCGGCCCCATGACCCCATAGAAACCGTATTCCCCACCGCTCCAATCCCCGCGGGAGGCGAGCATGCGGCTAATTTCGATGAGCATTTCTGCGCCCTTTTCATAAAGGAACGCTTTGTCCCCGGTCAGGGATACATAGCACCACAAACCATACATTACGCCGGTGGACGCCTGAAGCTGCAGGCTTGCGTGCTGCCATAGATTGCAGCATTCCGTGCCGCTGATGGTCGCTACGGGATAAAACGCGCCCTTACAGTCCAATGCCTTAGCGCGCTCTTTGGCCTGAGGCAGCGTATCGTACCGGAACTGCAGGATACTCCTTGCAGCCTCCGGGTTGTTATATAGATAAAACGGCAGGCAATATACTTCGGTATCCCAGAAGGTGTTGCCGTTATAGGATTCGCCCGTGAGTCCTTTTGCGCCGATGACGGAGCTATGATCCGCCGTGTGCAGCGTCTGATGCAGCTGGTAAATGCAATAGCGGATACCCTGCTGGTTTTCGTCGTCTCCATCAATTATGATGTCGGATACCGCCCATTGTCGTTCCCACCATGCGGCATGCTCCTGTTTGAGCTCGGAATAGGAGAGAGAGGCGATCATCTCCCCTGCTCCTTTGCACAGCGCCGGAAAATACTCCTTTTGCTCCTCCGTTTTCGCGCACAAAACACGTACGACGCGCGTCAGAGTGGATATTTCCCCCGCAGGCAAGGTTGTCGCAAACTTCGCCGCTGCAATCTTTTCTTCCTTCTCGGCTACCCCGGTGAACGCCATGCCGGAAAAGGCCGCTACCGCATGGACCTGCTGCTTCGTGTTGGTTGTGCTGCCCGTAATGGAACAACCTGCCCCCTGCGTCTTGTTCGTGATTTCCCAAAAGTTTTCCCCCGACGCCGCGTGGGGACGGGAAAAATCTAACCCCGCTGTCACTTCAAGCGCCGCAGTGCCGGAGAGCGCATGAAAAGAAACCTGCTGCCCCGCCGTATCCGGACGCTCCATGGATAAAAACCGCTCAAAGTTGAGTTGCAACGTGGTATCCTTATCCACCTGCCAGATAAACCGTCGCGCCAGTACACCCGTCTTTAAGTCGAGTACGCGTTCAAAGTCCATAACTTGACACGTCGCAAGGTCCAACAGTATGCCATTGCAGCGGATGCGGGTATACAAAAAATCCACCGTGTTGACCATGAACTCGGTATGTGAAAGCATACCTCGATAGCCGCTTTTCGGTAAAATGCGGCATTCGTAAATGCCGTTTACATAGCTGCCCTGCAGTCTAATTCCAGAATACCCTTCTTCGAAATAGCCGCGTACGCCCATATACTCGTTGCCGAGCGAAAATATGGACTCCGCCGCCTGCGCGTAAGCGGGGTTAAATCCCTGCTCGCGCACTTCCCAGGGATGTACCATAAAATATCTGTCTGCGATTTTTGCCATAGACTATCCTTTGATTCCCCCGGCGGCAATGCCCCGGGTAATTTGTTTCTGGAATAGCGCGAATAGGATGGTGGGCGGTATGATGGAAAATACGATTGCCCTAAGAACATCCACATCCGTGTGTCTGATGGATGATCGGAACGCAAAGAGGCGCACCATGACCGTCTCCTTATCCGTTCCGGCCAACACCAGGTAGGGCAGCAGAAAATCTGACCACGCAGCGGTCACGGCAAATATGGAAACCACGATGATGATGGGCCTAGAGAGCGGCAGTATGATATTCCAGAATATGCGGAAATCCGAGCATCCGTCGAGCTGCGCCGCCTCGATATACTCCTTGGGCAGCTTTTCAAAAAACTGTTTGAACAGCACAACCCAAAACGCGTTCGCACCCATAGAGAGCCACAGCGGCCAGAAGCTCTGGTTCAGCCCAATCCGGTTGATGTTGACATAGAGTGCTACAATGCCGGTGGTGGGCGGTATCAAAAGGCTCCACAGCACAAGGGCGAATATTACCTTGTACCCCCTCGGGCGGAGCACCCCCAGCACATAGGCCAGCGTGCCGTTAAAAAACACTGCGCAGATGACGCTGCCCGCAACCGAAATGAGCGAATTAACGTAGTACTCCCCAAACTTAAAGTCGTTCCAGGTCTTAACATACCTTTCTAAATCAAGCATCTGGGGGAGAATGGTGGCCTCCCGACGGAATTCTTTGATATCCTTAAAGCCCGAAAGTCCCACCCAAATGGCCGGAAACAGCGAAATGGCGACCATGATCAGACACAGGATGAATATGATAACAACAGCGACACGCGTCTTGCCCGACTTTAAATCGTAAACCTGGACCGCGCCTTCTTGTTTGCGCCTGTACCGTTCAAAAAACATTGCCGCGCCCTCCTTACTGATCCACTTTTTTGGTCACGCGGAAGTAGATGACCGTCAAAAAGCCGAGTATGATGCAGATAAGCACAGAAAGCGCCGCGGCCATGGGATAGTTGTAATCCTCAAACGCATATTTGTACACCAGCTGCATAATGGATATGCTGGCGTTGTTGGGGCCGCCGTTGGTCATGACGAGCGGCTCATATAGTATCTGGAAAACCGCGATGATCTGTAAAATGAGAAGCGTCTTCCCAAGGCTCAGGATGCCGGGGAGCGTAATGCGCGTAAAGCGCTGCCACGGGGTTGCGCCGTCTATGGTGGCAGCCTCATAGAGCTCCGGGTTGATACTGCTCATACCCGCCATATACACAAGCGCGGTGGAGCCCGCGGCCTTCCATGTCATGGTCAGTACGATGAGCGGGATAGTCAGATGCGGATTGGTGAGCCACATCTGCGGGTCTATGCCGATTTTTCCGAGCAAGATGTTCAATACCCCGTTCTCTCCGGGCCGGAAAAAGAAGCCCCACAGCATGACGGTGGAGATGCCCGGGATGATGTTGGGAAAATACACGCCCACTCTAAAAAAGCCTTTGAGGT
>JAEZIE010000039.1 GCA_023416175.1 Bacillota bacterium | reverse complement strand
TAGGAAGCTTTACCCCTGCCGCTTTTCCTTCTGAAATATGGATACCCAGCGCTTCCGTGTGCAAACGGACATCTACATTGAGTTTTCTTAAATAACGCTCCAGTGTGCGCAGCACATCGCTGGATTTATCCGATTCCGGGAATACGCGCCCGCCGCGCTCCACTTTGAGCGGAACGCCCAACGATTCAATGAGCGCATATAAGTCCTCGGCGCTCAGGGTACCCCACGCGCTGTATAAAAAGCGGGGGTTCCTAATAACGTTCTCAAAAAACGCTTCACGCCCGCCTGCATTGGTGACGTTGCAGCGGCCTTTGCCGGTGATATAGAGCTTTTTTCCCAGTTTTTCGTTTTTCTCGAGCAGCGTTACCTGATGCCCGCTGCGCGCGGCTACCGCCGCAGAGAGCATACCCGCCGGTCCGCCGCCAATTACTGCGACTTGCATGTTATCCTTCAATTCAGAGCAACTTCCTCAAATGTAGCCAGTGCCTATACAGATCTTTTCCCGACCCGCGTTGCCTCATTCGCTTCGTGTAGCGCTGCTACACGGCGCTTCTTCGGCTTAGCGGGACGGCAAAATCTCTCGCATATCCACCAGCTATCTTTTCGTCAGTTCTCTAGGTGCCCGGTATCGTTAAGCACCAGTAATGTATTGTATTTTTCCCGTAAAAGCACCTCGGTATAAGCGGCGTTGTCCATACGGAGGCTGTGGATGTACCTTGGCGCAAGGCAAATTAAGTGCGCCACGATCAGCCGCAGCGGGATCGAATGCCCCACGACAAGCACCGTTTCCTCTTCCCCATGCCGCGCGCGCAGCTCTTCTAAAAACGCGGTGCAGCGCGCAAGCACATCCGTAAGGGATTCTGCCCTCTCCGGCGTATAGGCTACCGGGTCCTCCCGCCAAAGCCGGATACCGTCCGGATATTTGTTGGTCAGGGCTGAAAACTCCTCGCCCTCCCAAATACCAAAATCGCGTTCCACCAGCAGCGGGTGTGAAATGACGTCAAGCCCATGCAGGATTGCCACCGCCTCCGCGGTTTGGTGCGCGCGTAAAAGCGGGCTTGCGTAAACTGCATCCAAACGCGCATTCCTCAGGCGTTCCGCCGCAAGCATCGCTTGCATACGGCCCGTTTCATCGAGCGGAATATCCGTTCTACCCTGCGTGCGCATTTGATGGTTCCATTCCGTCTGCCCGTGGCGCATCAGCAACAGGTTCATCTAAAACCTCACTGGTTGTAGCGGGGCTTGGTGACATACACATGGTGGCTGCCCCAGATCCGCTCTAGCCTGTCGAAATGCTCCATCAAATCATCCTTGCGCGCAAGGCCCGCCGATACGATGATGGCATTGATGAGTGAAAGGGGCGCCACGAGGGAATCGGCAAAGGAGGCCATATCGCTGCGGGCAGTGAGCGCAAAATCCGCATACGGGATCAGCGGCGAAGCCGCGCTGTCCGTAATGGCAATGGTGGTAGCGCCTCTATCCTTGGCATACTGGAGCGCCTCCACGGTGCGCGTGGAATACCTTGGGAAGCTGATGGCGACACAGACGTTATTTTCATTGATGCGGGCCATCTGTTCGCAGGCGTCGCTTAATGCGCCGTTGATGGTAATGACGTCGGGCAGAATAAAGTTGAGATAATAGGTCAAAAACTGTGCGATTGGGTACGCGCTGCGCATGCCCACCACATAGACGCGCTGGGTGTTCAAAAGCGCCTGCATGGCCCCCTGAAACACCTCGTTGTCTACCATATCGATGGTGGTACGGATGTTCTGCATATCGGATTTGAGAACGGTCTTTAATACGTCCGCCTGATCCAAATCCGAGGTGAGCTGGATGCGCTGCATGGCGGTCAGCTTGGTGCGTATCATTTCCTGCAGTGCGCGTTGCAGCTCCGGGTAGCCGTCAAACCCCATGGTATAGGCAAAACGCACCACGGTAGACTCGCTCACCCCTACCATGCGTCCCATGCGCGAAGCGGTAATGAACGCCGCACGGTCATAGTTCTCCATGATATAGGCGGCAATTTGCTTTTGCCCCTTGCTCAGTGTGGGGAACTGGCTTTGCAGTCTTGCGAGCAGATCGCTCTGTTCCATACGCTACTTCTACCCCCGCTCAGTTTTCTTTCGGCCTGCTTGCAAGGCTGGAAAGAGTAAAACCGGAAACATCCATCTTTTCCATATACGCGTAGCAGGCAATATCGTAATGGATCGGCGTGAGGGTAACATACCCCTCCCTGATCCATCGTTCATCGGTATTCTCTCCCTCGGCGCACTCGGTCAGCTTGCCGGAAGGAGTCCAGAAATACTTCAGGCCTGAGGGATCCGTAAATTGGGCGTGCTCAAAATCGTATTGCTGCAGGCAAAGGCCCGCAAGCTTTACGCCTTTAACATCGGCCGCCGCAATATCCGGCGCGTTGAGGTTTAACAGCATGCCAGCTGGCATCGGGTTAGCGAACAGATAATCCACTGCCCACAGCGCCGCGCTAGAGGCTGCGCCAAAATCGTTGGGATTGTGATCATTGCAGCTTGTTGCAAGCGCAAGCTTGCCTAAAAGCGCGCCTTCCATCGCGGCACCCACGGTACCGGAATACAGCACGTCCGTGCCCAGGTTGCCACCATGGTTAATGCCAGATACAACCATATCCACGTCGAGGCCCAGACTGGTGCAGCCCAGGCGTACGCAATCCGCCGGGGTGCCGTCCACGGCATAGGCGTCGATATCCTCCAGGCCAGGCAATGTGACCTTGCGAACACGCACCGGCTGCCTGCAGGTGATGGCGTGGCTGTGGCCGCTCCTTTGGGATTCCGGTGCGACGATGGTAATGTGATGGTGATTCTTGAGTTCCTGCGCAAGCGCGCGAATTCCCGCGGAAAAAACGCCGTCGTCGTTGCTTATGAGTAAGTTCATTCTTCCTCCAGTTCATAATGTAAAAAAACTTAATACGTTCATTATACCAGCGATCCGTATGCCTTTCAATCAAATGATGAAATTCCTGCATCCATTTCCTGCAAAGTATGGGCTCCATCAGGATTTCCATTGACAGCATAGACCGAAAATGCTAGCATCAAGGCAGGTAATACCACGTACGAAAGGGGAGATTTTTATATGAAAACAATCGTTTCCGCCCCGCATGCGCCGGCTGCGTTAGGGCCTTACAGCCATGCGATTTCGGCGAACGGCTTTGTATTTACTTCTGGCCAGATCGGCCTTGACCCAGTGACCGGCAAGCTTGCCGCAACCGTGGAAGAACAGACCAAACAGGTATTTTATAATTTGAAGGAAGTTCTTTCTGCAGCGGGCTGCAAATTCTCGGATGTGGTGAAAACGACGGTATTTTTGCAGGACCTTTCTGATTTTGCAACCGTTAACGCCATATACGGTGAGCAGTTCGGTGGGGAATTCCCCGCCCGCTCCTGCGTACAGGTCGCTAAACTACCCGCCGGGGCTCTGGTGGAAATCGAAGCCGTGGCCGTTAAGCCATAGCACGAATGAGATAAAAAAGCCGTCCGGCTGTTTGCCGGACGGCTTTTTTCATTGAATTTTGATTACCGTTTGATGGGTGCCCTGCGGATGAGCAGGAAGCACAGGCCAGTGGAGGCAAGAATGGAAACCAGCATACCCAGGACATTGTCCCAGACGCCGACGCCCGGGCGTATGCCGCCTAAGAAGCCCAGAATTCGCGTCAACGGTATTACCAAAGACGGCATCAGATTCAGGATGATGCTGACATACACCGGTGCAAGGGAAATGACAATCTTCAATACCTTACCCGATCGGTAATACAGCATGGTGATGAAAAAGCCAACGAACGCAAACATCGTGAGCAATGCGGTTTCCCAAACAAATTGGGCGACAATGCTCTTTTGCACATAGGCCTGGGCAAATAGCGAGCTATAAGGTTGTACTTGCGCATACAGGTTGCCAAGTACCATATCGATAACCGTCATGCCTGCAGCGATCGCTAACAGCGCGAGAAGGGTACCCAGAAAGAAGGTCTTTCGAGTTACACCTAAAAACTGCATGAAACGGAAGCTGGACTTAAACGAATTGAGTCCCACCACGAATATGAAGATAGCCGAAGCAAACTCAAACCCGGAGGAAGAAGATCCGTCCCAAATGGTTACAAACAGCGCAATAAATAACACCGCAAGGTAGAATATGGCGACAGCTGTCAGTGATTCATAAATCTGATAACGGAAAACTTTGAACGCCTTCTTCATTGCATCTCTCCCCCTTCCGATTTGGTAAGATAGATAAACAGTTTTTGCAGCTCTATGCCGCCAAATTCCAGCTTGAGCGTCTGTGCAAGCGCATGATCCTTTTCGCAGTCCAGCACGGCCGCCATTTTGAAATTCCCCATAGATTGTTCAAATATGACCTGCTTATTTTTGCAATATTCCGCCACCGCCGCAGCTTCGCCTGCAACCGAATGGGCGCGGGAGAGGAGTTCCTCGACCGGTTGGTTCAAAATTATCTTTCCTTCATCGAGTATGACCGCCTGCTCAATCACCCGTGCGGCTTCATCGATCAAATGGGTGGAAAGTATAACGGTGCAGGGACGCTTTGCAAACAGCGTGAGCAGTTCCTGATAAAATAGTTCGCGGTGCGGCGCGTCCAGCCCCAGCACGGGCTCGTCAAATATCAGGATTGGCGCGCCGGATGCCATGGTGAGAATAAGCTTAAAAATGGAGCCGTAACCGGTGGATAGCTGCTTGTTCTTTTTATTGACGTTCAGGCCAAACTTTTGAGCCAGGGAAAGCGCGTAGGCAGTGTCGAACTCCGGGTAGAACTCCTTGGCCCAATCCATGGCTTTTTTCACGCGCATACCTTCGGGTACAAGGTTCTGCTCCGTCATAGCGAACACGCGGCTAAGCGCATGATCATTCTCCACAACATTCTGCCCTTCCACCGCTATTTCCCCTTCGCTTGAAAAGAGCCTGTTGGTGATGAGATTGATGAGGGTGGTTTTGCCCGCGCCGTTGCGGCCCAAAAGACCGTAGATTTTTTCCTGCCCAAACGCTGCGGATACGTTCTTTAACGCCTGCACCGCACCGTAATTCATGGAAACGTTTTTGATCTCAATCGCGTTCATGGTCCGCCCTCCCGATCATGGAGATAATCTCCTGCTTTGAAATATTGAGCTTCTGCGCTTCTTCCAGAAGCTTCGTGATAAAGTTCTCGTAGAAGGATTCCTTTCGCTTTTCAGCAATCTTAAGCTGCGCGCCTTCTGAAACAAACATGCCGACCCCCCGTTTTTTATAGAGAATTCCCTCGTCCACCAGGAGATTCACTCCCTTGCCTGCCGTCGCAGGATTGATTTTCATCGTCACCGAAATTTCGGTGGTGGATGGCACCTGCGTTTCCTCCCCGAATATGCCTTTGAGAATATCATCCTCTATTCCTTCGGCAAGCTGGAGGTAAATGGGCTTTTCACTGTCAAAATTCAATTGCATGGTTTCACTTCCCTATCATTGCTCCTTTGCTGGACTGAATATCATTACAACATTAGTTAACTACTTGTGTAATTAACTATATTACCGTTCAAGATGAATGTCAATACCTTTTTGGAGAAATTTATCATAAGAAAAAGGCTCTCCATAACGGAAGAGCCTTTTCAAATCTATTTAGAGTTTATGCAAGTCCCTGCGGTTTCACAACCACGCGCATGCCGGTGTGTCCCTCCGTCACCGCAAATGCCTCCGCGATATGGTCAAGATTAAACCGACGGGAAATAAACGCTTCATATCGAGCTTGTCCGAGTCGCGGTACACCATGGCATAGTTGATCTGGCGGTTGTTGCCGATACCCGCCTCGCAAAACACGCACTCCCCGCAGGATACGTCAGCGCCGATCGCCACTCGTTCTCCAACGCGGAATACAGAAACTATATGCACGCCCGTAGCACTTCCCCGATGCTATCATGAACCACAATATCCGCATGCCTGTCCATGGGCGTACTTGATAGGTTAATGAGCGCAAGCACATCGCCATGGAAATACTGCATCAGCGACGCCGCAGGGTAGACCGTGAGCGACGTCCCGCCTATGATCAAAAGATCGGCCATTTGTATGCTGCGAATGGATGCGTCCACCACCGCATCGTCGAGCATCTCGCCATAGAGAACCACATCGGGTTTGATTACCCCGCCGCAGCTGCATTTGGGAACGCCATCCCCGCCTATGATTTCCTCTAACCCGTACCGTTTACCGCAGGCCATGCAGCTGTTGCGGTAGACGGAGCCGTGCAGCTCCAGCACATTTTTGCTTCCGGCTTGCTGGTGCAGGCCATCTATGTTTTGCGTGACGATCGCCGTCAGCTTCCCCCGGCGTTCCAGCTCAGCCAACACCTCATGCGCCGCGTTGGGCGCCGCATTCGGGTAAAGAAGCATCGACCGGTAGTAGCGGTAGAAAATATCCGTGTGGGAAAGGAAAAAGTCATGGCTCAGAAGCGTTTCCGGGGGGTGGCCATAGCGCCTGATTGCAGCAAATATGCCATCTTTGCTGCGAAAATCGGGTATACCGCTTTCTGTGCTTACCCCCGCGCCGCCTAAGAATACGATGCGTGCGCTTTTTTCAATGGCGCGTTTTAGTTGCTCCCACTCCGCCTGCATCCGGGTTCCGCCCCTTCCCTTTTGCCATTTATGTTGCCGCTTTCAAGTATAACATCATAGCGGTCGGTGGAGCCATAGAAACAGAAATTTTTCTTGTTTTGCCCCGTCAGCCCGACACTTGCGCCCAAGAAAGGGTTATATTATACTGGTTTTACATATATACGACAAATTTCTTATTTCCGGGAAAAAATGATAGGTGGACAGGCCTTATGAGCAGCAAATCAACCTCAGATCAGAAGAACAAGCCGCCATCCACATTACAAAAGGCACTTGCGTTTTGCGCAATGCTGCTCTTGTGCGCGCTCATTTACTTGCTGGTTAGCCTTCAGGAGCTTAACCAAACTTATGCGGTTGTATCCACAACGGCGCCTCCGCCTACCGTAAGCCCCAAGCCCACCCTACCGCCCGGCGTGTCTCAGGATGTTTTTTTAAGCCGTCTGCATGATGCCGGCTTTACTCTAAGTGAAGAATACGGCGCTTACATCGTAACAATCGAAGAGGACGGGCCGGAGGATACCTTGGTCTTGTATACCACACATGGCTATGTGCGGGGCTTTTCGCTGACCATGGAGGAAAAGGCGGGCAAAAAGATCACCTCCCCAAAGGGCGACATCAGCGCATACCTCTCGGACAAGCACCTGGAGATCATGAAAGCACAATCCGCCCGCATCACAGAATTGCTGCCTAAGCTGCTTGCAGCCATGACGGAAGAAAATGAATTCCCGAACTCCACCGCGCTCATCTGGTCGGATGAGACCAGAGCGGTACTGGAAAGCGGAAAAGCAATGAACGAAACCAAGCACGGGATATCCTTTTCGGCGTTGCGCACAGACGAAGATCAGCTCCTTTTAAGCGCGGACCTTTTATGAACGCAGAGCGGGAGCGCTATTTCAACCGCCGCCCGTTTGTAACCGCCGCTTTGGGCATGATGGCGGGGATACTGTTGGGCCGTTTGTTCCCGGGTATCCTGGGCTACATCATTTCTGGCGCTGGCGTTATACTTGCTGTTCTTTCCATACGAACCGGGGTCAAGTGGCTCCCGGTTTTTTTGGCCTTTCTTTCTATCGGTACGCTTCGGCTGGAGCTCGCTTATCCCAGTCTTCCGCATCCAAGAGAAAAATGCGCATTGACAGGCACCGTTACGGAAATTGCACATCAGGGGCAAAGACTGCGCGTCACGCTGAGCAATGCTGAAGCGGACGGCTCCCCCATAGCCGGCTTCGTGCTGCTTACCTTGCCCCGGTATGACGGGCAGTCGCTGGCCTACGGGCAGAAGCTTACCGCTCAGGCTTCCCTTTCCTTGCCGCAAGGCCCGCGCAACGAAGGAGATATGGATTATCGGTTTTATTGCTTCTCCCGGGGCATCGTCTGCACAGCGCTGGCACGCGGACCCATAACCATTGCGAACGCGCCGCCCAGCCTGTATGGGAAGCTTCTTACTTTGCGGGACAACAGCACACAACTTCTCATTCAACTGATGGGAAAAGAAAACGGTTCTTTGGCTGCAGGCATGCTGAACGGCGCTGTTGAAGATATTCCCGAACAAACGCTTGACGATTTTCGAGGTTCCGGCATTGCGCATCTGCTTTCCGTATCCGGCCTGCACGTGTCCTTGCTTGCGGGGGCGCTGCTGGTGCTGCTCCGCCGCGTAAAACCCGTCGCACAGTTTATTATCATCTGTATAGTACTGCTCTTTTACTGCGCGTTTTGTGCTTTTGCGCCCCCTACGCTGCGCGCCGCGCTTATGACAATCTGCCTGCTGCTTGCAAAAATCCTGTACCGCAGGAACGATCCGCTCTCCGCACTCTGCTTCTCGTTTCTCATCCTGCTGACGGTTTCCCCCTTCGCGCTATTCTCCGTAGGATTTCAATTGTCTTATACCGCGGTGCTAGGTATTTTGCTTTTGTACCCTACCCTGTCCGCAGCTATAAAACGCATGCCCCGGCCACTTTCAGAGCCATTGGCGCTGAGTATCAGCGCCGGTCTATCCACCCTGCCTGTATCCGCCGCTACGTTCCATAGCATGTCTATTTTGAGCGTACCCGCCAACCTTTTGGTGGTACCGCTCTGCGCGCTTTCCATGCTGCCCTCCGGCATTGCACTGGTGATTTCGCCTATCTCAAGCGCCGTTGCAAGGTTTTCGGCATCGCTTTCGGGCGCTGCCATTGCCCTGATGCGAGCCGTCGCCCAGGCCGCGGCAAGCCCAGGCATGCTGCATCTCCCGCCGGCATCGTTGGGCGCAGGGATATTGTTCTTTGTGTTTCTGCTGTTTTGTTCCCCGTATTTTATTGGCGGGCGAAGCAGCAGGAAGCTTCTATGTATAACCAGTGCCACGTTATGTATGATGTTGTGGCTTGCGCCGTTGTTTATGCGCCCCAATCAGCACGCGACCATATTGGATGTACCCTCCGGATATGCCGTCCACCTCCATTTAGGACGGGAAGACGTTGTCATGGGCACTGCGGACGCCTTGAAGAGCAAAATCGTAGAAAGTTATCTGCATGCAAACGGAATTTATAACGCAGCCATGCAAGAAGGAAGCACGGATGGCGCTGTTGTCACGCTTGGCGGCGCTTCCCTGTTTGTATCCGCCGGCGGTACCGTAATCGGCGGGGTACGCTATGCGGCCCAGGCGAACGGCCAGATGCGGTTTTATGAGAAGAATGGCGCGCTTATGATGCAGCCATATGCCCGGGACTTTAGATATGCTATACTCTTAAGAGAACCCTAAGCCAAACCGGAGGAGCTATGGACCACAACCATTTTTT
>JAEZIE010000033.1 GCA_023416175.1 Bacillota bacterium | reverse complement strand
ACCAGCGCCTGCAGCAGGCGCAGCTGCTCCTGCAGCTTGTAGCCATAGGATCTGCCCTTGATATCTACAGCCTCCGGCTGTACGGTGACTGCCGCCACTTCGCCCGTGCGCTCCAGCTCGTACCATTCGCCAAGATGCGGTACGACCGCCGCGAAGCCTTTTGATTGAAGGGTGCCCTGGAAGGAAAGGAGCGTTTCCTCTTCTCCGTGTATCAGGAATATCTTCTGGGGCTTGGGGGAAATGCCATTGAGCCAAGCTACGAGCTCGGATTTCCCTGCATGGCCGGAGAACCCTTCAATCTGTACGATGTTGGCGTTGACACGCACTTCTTCACCGAACAGCTTCACCTTTTTTACACCGTCTACCAGCGAACGGCCCAATGTCCCCACCGCCTGGTACCCCACGAACAGCACGGTGCTGTCCGCGCGATAAAGGTTATGCTTGAGGTGGTGGCGGATACGCCCGGCATCCGCCATGCCGGAGGAAGAGATGATGATCTTGCTGGCTTTATCGTCGTTGATGAGCTTGGATTCCTCCGCCGTCTGCGCCACGCGCAGAGTGGGAAAATCAAAGGGAGAGCCGGCCTTCGCCATCTCCCGCGCCTCTTCGTCGTAATAACCTTCGGCGCTGCGCTCGTAGATTTTCGTAGCCTCAATGCCCAGAGGGCTGTCGATATACACCGGCACATGGTCAAGCTCGGGCAGCTTACCCTTTAGCATGATGCGCTTGATGTAATACAAAAGCTCCTGCGTCCTGCCCACGGCAAACGACGGGATGACGATGTTGCCGCCGCGTGCAAGCGCTGCACGAAACGCTTCCACCAGCTCCGCTTCCTTCTCTTCTTCGGTGCTGACTTCATGTTCACGGTCGCCATAGGTGCCTTCCATGACCACAAAATCCGCCGTATCGATGGGCTCGGGGTCCTCCAATATGGGCCTGTCTCCACGCCCGACATCGCCGGAGAATACCACCTTACTGGTCTTTTGGCCTTCCGTCACCCAAATTTCGGCGGCGGCAGATCCCAACAGGTGGCCTATGTTCTTTAAGCGGACCTTTATGCCGGGGAAAAGCTGTACCGCTTCATCATAGGAAATGCCGCGGTAAAGCTTGAGCGCGTTCTGCGCGTCATCGATATCGTAGAGCGGTTCCACGGCAGGCTTGCCCGCCCGAAGGTTCTTTCTTGTCTGCCATTCCGCCTCCTGCATCTGGATATGCGCGCTGTCGGGCAGCATGATGGTACAAAGCTGTGCCGTCGCCTCCGTACAGAGTATGGGGCCGGAAAACCCGCGTTTCACAAGCAGCGGCAGCAATCCGCTGTGGTCGATATGCGCATGGGTCAGCACCACCGCGCTGATCTCTGCAGGATCAAACGGGAACGTGTCCTCCCCGTAGATGCCTTTTGCATCCGCGCCCTGGCGCATACCGCAATCCACCAACAACTTGCCGCCCTCCCATGAAAGCAGGTGGGAGGAACCGGTTACCGAGCGCGCTGCGCCAAAAAATGCAAGCTTCATAAAACAAGATCCTTTGTACGAATTAGTTTAATGCAAAAAAAGCAGCATCTTCGTAAGGTATGCACTACTCCTTTATGATGGCGCGGCTTTTTCCAAAGTAGCAGACCGCAATCGTCCCCGGCCCGCTATGGCAGCCGATGACGGGGCCTACCGGATGGATGCGTACGCCCTTGGGCCGTATGACTTCCTTGATGACTTCCCCAAGCGCAACCGCTTCCTCCATGCAATCCGCCTGGCAGACGATGATCTCCTGCTCCTCCGGCCGATCGATTGTGGCGGCGCAGCGGTCCACCAGGAAGCGGAGCGCGCGTTTACGGCCCTTGATCTTTTCCAAAGGCACCAATTGCCCTTCCGGGCTTTCATATAGCACGGGCTTAATTTCAAGCACGGTGCCAAAGAAGGCGGCGGCGCCGCTCAAGCGGCCCCCGCGCTTAAGATACTCTAGGTTATCCACCGTGAAAAGCGCGCAGGCACGCTGCTTATTCGCTTCCACCCAATCCCGTATTTCATCGAGCGTATGCCCGGCTTCCTGCATGCGGGTTGCTTCCTCCACCAACAGTGCAAGCGGAGCAGAAATGGCTAACGTGTCCACAAGTTCAATGCGGCGGTCGGGATACTTTTCTTTTAGCTCCTGCGCCGCAGTTACCTCGTTCTGGAACGTACCCGAAAGCGCTGACGAAAACCCGATGTGCAAGATATCCTTGCCCTGCTGTAAAAATGGTTCAAAATATTCAATGATTTCATTGGGGTTGCGCAGGGCAGTGATAACGGTTGCGCCGTTTCGCATTTTTTCATAGAATGCGGGAATATCGGTCTCGCGCCCGAGATCATAAACGAGCTCCACGCCGTTAATCGTATAGGGCATACGCAGTACGCCTACGCCCGTCCGGTCCTCCCAGGAAAACGGAAGTTCGGAATTGGACTCCGTTGTAATGACAAAGTTCTTATCCATGGGTAGGAACTCCTTTTCGTTATTTAGATATGCCGACAACATCATTGCCTGCTGCTGCCAAAGAATGTAACGCCCACAGCACCCGGACCTGCATAGCAGCCACAGATGGGACCCATGGGCAGAATAGTTGCATCCGCGCACCCGGCCTCCAACAGAAGTTCGCTTACCTCTTTTGCGAGCTCCGGCGCATCCGCATGTGTAACGCCCACCACCTGTTTGTTGAGCGCATACCCTAACCCTTGTGCGCTCTCCACCAGGACGCGGAGCGCTTCTTCTTCATTTCGGGCCTTTGCTTCCGGGACCGGGAGACCGTCTGCGTCCATCCGAAGGATCACCCGGCGTCCCATCAATTCCCCGATCGCCCCGCCTTCATATAAGCCCGCTGCGCGCAGCCACCTGGTGTCCTGTGGCAGCAACAGGGCGTTGACATAACGGCGGTTTTCCACCACCCATTTTGCGACTTCGTTGAGGCTCTTGCTGTCTCGCCGCATGAATGCGGCTTCAAACACAAGCATGCCCTGTGCCGCGGCGCAACAGAGTGTATCCACCACCACGATACGGCGCATGGGATAACGCGCTAATAGCTCCTCGCGGGCATGCTGGGCTGCAACAAACGTGCGGCTCAGGTGCCTGGAAAGCGTAAGCATAAGGATATCACGCCCCGAAATCAGGTGCGGTTCCCAAAGCGAAATAAACGCTTCCGGCAGCACGGGGATGGTGCTTACCGCAGTTCCGTTGCGCATGGCAAAATAGAAAGCGGAAAGATCGGTTTCGCGCCCGAGATCATAGGTATAAGCGGTGTCGTCCATTTTGTAGTGCAGATGCGCAAGCTCAATCTGCTGCTGCTTCGCGCTGCCCCAGGGCATATCCGCACTGGTGTCCGTGAAGAGTACATAGGCGCTTTCCTGGCTCATAATCGCGACCTCTTTTGCAGGCTGATGGTATCATTATAGCCGATGCGCCCTCTATTTACAAAAAAAATATGCCGTCACAGGCAGTACTATCAGCCGTGACGGCAATTCTTTTGAATTTGAGTTTCCGTTTAGTCCCGGCGGCTGCGGTTAGCGATGCTCAAAAGCCTGAGGAAGTTCGCAAGGCTGGCTAAGGCGGCGACCACATAGGTAAATGCCGCCGCGCGGAGCACCTTTTTGGCCTGGGGTACTTCTTCGTAACTTAAATAACCGCCGGATGAAAGCATTTCAATTGCGCGGTTTGAGGCATTGAATTCCACCGGAAGCGTCACCACCTGGAACAGGAGCATTGCGCCAAAAAGGATGACGCCCAGTATGGCAAGGTTATAGTTGCTGAACAACAGACCCGCGATCACAATCCATGGCGCAGCCTGCGATCCGAAGCTAGCAACGGGCAGAATGGCGTTGCGGACGCGGATAGGCACATACCCCTGCTCATACTGCATGACATGGCCGATCTCATGCGCCGCAACGGCAATCGCCGCCACCGACCGCTCTTCATACACGGTCTGACTCAGACCCACAATATTGGTCTTGGGATTGTAGTGGTCCGTAAGGCTCCCGCCCACCGGCGTCACCTGTACCGTACTGCCTTCCCGCTGCAAAAGCTCCCTTGCAACGCTTGCGGCGGACTTGTTTGCGCTGGCCGCAACTTTGGCATATTTCGAGAATGTACGCTGCACGGCCACCTGCGCGATCATGCTGAGGATCATGGCCCCAATAATCAGCAACAGGGTGCTGTCATATCCAAATCCAAAAGGATAATACATCAAAAGAACCCCCTTGACGCTTTTTCTTTAGTATAACACGAAACAGGCGCAACATATCGTCGCGCCTGTGAACCGTTTGTGAGCATTGCTCCGATAATGAAATGTTGCACAGGATTGGCGACAAGTTTTGTGTCTGGCGCGAAGCAAAACGTAGCTGAACTGGAGGTTCGGCGAGGCTTTGCGACAATGCTGGGCACACAACCGGACGTCAAGACAAGCAATATTTCGTTGGAGGCGCAATCATCAATCTTCGGTGATGTTGTCTATTTTATCCCCGTCAAACGTAAAGGAGAACACCCGTATGGGTACCACCCCATCTTTGGGCGGATAGGTAAGACCGATTGCCTTATCCTGCCGGGAGAACGTCGGCCGTACGCCCGTAAACGCGCCAAAGAACTGAGTCATGGTATCCGGCG
>JAEZIE010000030.1 GCA_023416175.1 Bacillota bacterium | reverse complement strand
TCAAGCCGGAGCAAAAGCAGAGAGCGGGGTTAAATACCCGCTCTCTGCTTTTGTTTTGTATCAGATTATAGAAACTCCCGCATCAAATCCCGGACTACATTGGGATCAGTCTGGCGGTCCACCAGCGGCGCGCCGTCCTTTAATATAGCGTTCTTTTCGTGGAACGTCTGCCCCGGCTGACGATACAGTATGCCAAGCGGAATTTTATCCCCAAACTCCATGGCCTTTTCCATGGCAGCGAGCCTGTTGGAAGGATTATAATCTTCCCCAAGCTCATACACGCGCTGGTTGTACCATGCGTAGGTGTTGACTTTGTTGAAGCTTACGCAGGGCTGCAGGATATCCACCAGCGCATAGCCCTTATGGGAAATAGCCTGCTTCATGATGGAAACGAGATGCTCCTTGCGGCCGCTGAATGCCCGCGCCACAAAGGTTGCACCAGCCGCAATGGCCACAAGCGTCGGGTTGAACGCCGTATTGGCTGAGCCTTCCGGCTGTACGGGCGTTACCTGTCCTTCCAGAGTTGTGGGGGAAGCCTGCCCCTTGGTAAGGCCGTAAATCTGGTTATCGTGCACAAAATGGGTGATGTCCACGTTGCGCCTGATGTTGTGCAGGAAGTGGTTGCCGCCCTCGCCGTAGGAATCTCCGTCGCCGGTATCCACGATGACCGTTAAGTTCTCGTTGGCGATTTTCGCGGCAATCGCTGCGGGGAGGGAGCGCCCGTGCAGCCCGCAGAAGGCGTTGGCGCCGATGTACTGTGGCGTTTTTGCCGCCTGGCCGATACCTGCCGCCATCAGGACCTCATGGGGGGATTTGCCCAATTCGGTAAGGGCCGTTTTCAGGCAGTCCAGTATTGCAAAGTTGCCGCAGCCCGGGCACCATGCGGTTTCATATGTTTGAAATACGCTCATTTTCGCACCTCCTGTAACACCTGTTCTACGATCTCTTGTGCGTTGATCTGCCGTCCGTCATACTTTAAAACGCTTCCGGTGCAGACGATGCCGGTATATTCGCGTATTAGCCCCGCAAGCTGCCCGGTGGCGTTTTGCTCCACGTTGATGATGCTGCGCGCTTTTGCGCTCTTTTCTTTGAGAAGCTTCTGCGGCAACGGATATACGTCCCCGAACACCAGCGCGGCATAGCCGCCGCCGTGGTTCGCGTTGAGCAGCGTTACGGCCTCCTTCAGCGGGCCCCAGGTGGAGCCCCAGCCGATGAGCAACGTGGTGAATTCCTCGCTCCCAACGAATTCAGGCTCTTGCAGTTCTTCCATGAGCTTTTCAATCTTTTTAAACCGCTTATCCGCCATGCTGACGCGCACCTCTGCCGATTCTGTGATATGGCCGTACTCGTCGTGCTCGTCGCTGTCAGCGGTGACAAAATGCTCGCTTTTGCCTGGCAGCAGGCGGGGCGAAATGCCGTCCTCCGTGTAGCGGTAGCGGAGGTACGCTTCCTGCCCCGCATCCGAAACGCCGCAGGGAAGTACCTCGATGCCGTCTAAGCTATACGGCGCTATGGTGGCGGATGCATCACCCAAGTACTGATCGCTCAGCAGGATGACGGGAATCTGATATTTTTCTGCTAGGTGAAAGGCGCGTATGGTCTGATAGAACGAATCGGTATGGCTCCTGAGTGCAATCACCATGCGCGGGAATTCGCCCTGGGATGCCGAAATCACGAACTTGAGGTCGCTTTGCTCCGTGCGCGTGGGCAGCCCCGTCACGGGGCCGGGCCGCTGCACATCCACCACCACCAACGGAATCTCCGCCATACCGGAAAGGCCCAACGCCTCCACCATCAGTGAAAAGCCGCCGCCGGAAGTCCCCGTCATGGCGCGCGCGCCCGCAAAGGAAGCGCCGATTGCCATATTGATGGCGGCGATTTCGTCTTCCGCCTGTTCGACTACCACCCCGGCCTTTACGCCCTTTGCAGCCAAGTACTCCATGATTGTGGTGGAGGGGGACATCGGGTAGGCGGAATAGAATTTTAGCCCCGCCGCAAGAGCCCCCAAGGAAAGCGCCCTGCTGCCGGTAATAAGCAGGCAATCGCTGCAGCTGCCGCCCAAATGCGCATAGCGCTCCTCCATAAGCTCGTGGCCCTTTTCCACTGCCTGTACGTTGACGGAAAGGTATTTTTCCTTGATGGACTCGCTTAAGATTTCCTCAATCCCAGCAACACCTACGCCAAAGAGCTTGAGCGCAGCGCCAATCGCAACGCTGCCCGCCGCGTTTGCAGCTCCAAGGGAACGCGCGATTTCCGCCATTCCAATTTTGATGGCGCGGGGGTCATCCACATTGAGCGCAGCATCACAGAGGATAAATCCGCCCTCCATAAGTTCGTCTTTGTGCAGTCTTACCGTTTCCTCGTTGAAGGCAATGATACCGTTAAACTTGCCGTTGTGCCCGTAGATTGGCTCCGGCCCAAAGCGCACGGTGGTAAAATTGTGCCCACCCCGTACGCGGGACATAAAATCCCGCATGGTAAACACATGGTATCCCGAGCGTTTGAGCGCTTTTTCCAACACGGCCGCCGCAGTATCGATCCCCTGCCCGGCCGCCCCTCCGATTAAAAGATTGTACATACTCGCCCTCCGATGTGTTGAAAAGTATTCCATGTAAATGTGTATTGTTATTATTATAAACAAATTTTGATGCCGAATCAAAGTTCTTTGTACGCGTATGAAACACATGCCTGTATACTCCGGATATTTCAAAGTTATTGTTATACTTGCGCATTTCGGCGTGCTCAGTAACACCAGCGAAATCATCGGCAAGGACTTTCAACGGTATAAAACAAATCCAATGGTATGTAAAGCGCACCGCAGGATACTGCAGATCGCTTTTTAATTTAAACTGTTCAATTCGGCGTTCTCCCCAGGGGAAGCAGAGGACTTTCTTGATATGAGGAAAGAAGAGAAGCGGGCCGTTGAGCATTGACACCTTTGCGCATGAAAAAAGCATTGTCAAAAAATCGACCTGGATAGATCTGCCCATGCGCTCCCGTCCCTAACAGCAGGAAAAACGGCCGTATGGTCCGCATGTTTCTCAATTGAGGCAGAGTAAGAGAAATAGAAGAAGCCGCCTGAACAGGCGGCTTTTACGCTAAGCAAAGATATTTTGCATGACCTGGCGGCGGGCCGGATTTCGCAGGCCGGCGCGCCGCCTTACAGTATCAGGGGGCAGTGCTTTCTTGACGGGAATGACGCGTTAATATTTGTCCAAATGTATAGAAAAATCAGCGGCTGTATTGGGGCGCTTGGGCACGGCAACAGAGTTTGCGGAATATATCTGATCCTGTCCCTTGAGGCGGAAACGTGCAATCAACTGCTGGAGCACAAGTGACTGGCTGGAAAGTTCCTCGCTTGCGGCAGCGCTTTCCTCGGCCGTAGCGGAGTTGTTTTGCACCACATTTGAAATCTGCTCGATGCCCTGCGTCGTCTGAATGACGGCCGTAGCCTGCGCGTTGGAAGCTGCGGCAATTTCGTTGACCAGCGTGGACACGCCATCAGCCTTTTCCACAATCAGGCCAAGCGATTTTTCCGTTGCGCTTACCATATGCGTGCCGTTCTGGATTGCCTGGATTGCGCTTTCAATCAGCGATGTGGTGTCTTTTGCAGCCTCAGCGCTTTTACCGGCAAGGTTTCGTACCTCTTCTGCGACAACTGCAAAGCCCTTGCCTGCCGAACCTGCCCTTGCGGCCTCTACAGCGGCGTTAAGTGCGAGTATGTTTGTCTGGAACGCAATATCATCAATGGTCTTAATGATCTTGCCGATCTGGTTGGAAGTCTTTGAAATATCGTCCATTGCCGTTACCAGCTGCAGCATCTGGCGGTTTCCGTTCTCAATCTCCTTCGTAGTGGCGTTGACCATTTTGTTGGCTTCCTGTGCGTTTTCGGCATTCTGCTTGATCTGCTGCGAGATTTCGTTGATGGTGGCGGAAAGCTCTTCCACGGAGCTTGCCTGCTCGGTGGAACCCTGGGAGAGAGCCTGCGCGCCGCTCGCCACCTGATTGGAACCGCTTGCCACCTGCTCAGATGCTTGGCTGATCTGCATGAGGGCGCTGTTGAGGGAGGCAAGGATGCGCTCCAAAGATATCTTGATGGGTGCAAAATCCCCCGCATAGTCTATCGTAACATCAACCGCCATATCTCCTTCTGCGATTGTGCCTAAAACGTCCGAGATATTGCCGATGTAGGTACGCAGGGTTTCAATGAGGGTGCGGGTGTTGTTGGCAAGAGACCCAAGTTCATCACGTGACTGGTATGCGATGGAGGCGGAGAGATTTCCGGCGGCAAGCTGTTTGGTCGCTCCCTCGATTTCCATTATGGGTCGAGTGATGCTGCGCACAATGTAGACGCATAACACAACAGCAGCCACAGCAGCCACGACAGAGACCGAGATTGTGGTAATAAAAGCGCTGTTCTTGGCGGCTATGCTCTGAGCATAGAAGTTGTTTGCCCGGGTGGCTACGCCTGTTCCTATTTCTTCTGCAATATTCCGGACTTGTTGCGCTATGGGCGCATACTGCTCCTGATACAAATTCAATGCCTGGTCTTTTTTGTTTGCATCGACCAATTCAAAGATTTGCTCCCGAACGTTCTTGGCTTCCGCCACTTTGGCCCTTAAATTTTCCAGCTTATCCTGATCCTCCAGCATGACAGAATCCAGCGTTTCGATGGATGCGCCAAATTCCGTAACCACAGACGTAACGCTATCCGCGTAGGCATCGGCCTGTTCCACCGTATCGGCAATTAGCGCATTCAACATCTGTTTTTCAAGTTCATGCAGACTGCCGCGCATGCTTATTGCCTCATTGGAGGCAACATAAGAATTGTCATGGAAAATTGTAAAGTTATCTGAAATGGATTGCATGCTTACCAGTGTGGCGATAAGCGTACCAACAAACAGAGCGATAACGATGACAAACGTAATGACCAGCTTTTTAGATATTGAAAAATTTTTCATCTGTGCTCATCCTCTTTGTAATAAATTGAGTTGTTGATTATATGGAGTGTTCCTGCGAAAGCAGCTTTTCGGTATCCAGAAGTAGCTTGACCTGCCCGTCCGCTTTACCGATCCCCTTAACATAGCCGCTTGACCCTGCGCTTTGTTCCGGAGGCGGTACGATATCGCTTTGCTCAATGCGTAACACTTCCGTCACCTGGTCCACAATCAGCCCGGCATTGCGCGCACCCGTTTCTACAACAATCACACAGGTTCGGTCTGTGTATTCTTCCGGCTCTTTGCGAAATTTTAGTCGCATGTCAATGACGGGGATAATCTTTCCCCTTAGATTAATTACGCCTTTGACATAGTCGGGGGTATCCGGAAGATGTGCAATTGGCTGTATGCCAATAATCTCTTTCACATACCCGATCTCCACGCCAAGCGCCTCGCCATCCACAATAAAGGTCAAAAACCTTCCTTGCTGGGTGTCCTCCCATTCTTCGTATAACGCTTCCTGTTCAACTCCCATTCCTTTCCCTCCTGATAACATTTATTACAAAACTGAATGCGCATGGGATGCGCATTGTTTTGGTTCGCAAAAAGGCTACATATTTTCGGCAAGTTATGAAACGTGGGCATCTTATGAAATAAAATACTTTAAAATAACAATTTTATTATTTTGTTGCATTGGAATTGGAAGAAAGAAGGAGATATTTTATGATAGAATGAGATAATGTAGATTCATTGCTTTTTTATACCCGTTTTGATATACTCTTTTTTAGTTTGTTTTTATAAAATAAATATCATTGGGGGAATGTATGACTGTACAGCCAATTCGAAATAAAAAAAAGATTAAGCAGATGTATGTGTATCTTGCAGGGTATGAGCCAAAATATGCGGTATTGTTTAAGTTCGGCATCAATACGGGACTGCGTATCAGTGATATTATTCCTCTGAAAGTAAAAGAAATTTGTTTAGAGTCCATGGATTTTCGTGAATATTTGACCATTACGGAGCAGAAAACAGGCAAAGAAAAGCGTATCAAACTCAATGATACGCTTCGAAAATGCCTTTCGGATTATATCAAGGGATACGGGTTAACACTCAATGACTATTTATTTTTCAGCAGAAAAGGAGGGCATGTCGGCCGGATACAGGTATATAAGGTGCTGACGGACGCTGCCCAGGCTTTGGGGATCGAGGATTTTGGTACCCATAGCCTGCGTAAAACTTGGGGTTATTGGACTTACCAAATTTCCAAATATAATATTGGATTGATTATGGATACGTTTAACCACAGCTCCCCGGCCGTTACTTTGCGGTATATAGGCATTACACAGGATCAGAAAGACGAACTTTACTCCATGGTTCAGCTATAATCTGCAAATCATAGGCTCACTTTATTAAAGTGGGCCTTTTTTGTCCAAAGAAATCCAAAACAGGCTAATGTTGCACATCAAAATGTCGAATTATAGAATAAAATAGCGTAATTTAATTTATTATGACGAATGCAACAAAATAATAAATGTGATAGATGGCATAATTAGAATTCAGAGCGAGGCGGTATGAAAATACAACGTTCTTAGTAAAAGCTCAACGTTATAACGTTTATAACATAGCGTTTTCAGCAGGGATAGGATGAGATATCCACAAAAAATGAGGGAGCTGTTGTAACAGCTCCCTTTGCATATGCTATGAGATTGAATATAAGAGTACGGTGCGGTCCGGCAATTACCGCTGGCGCTCAAATCCCAGGTATCGCGTACCCTGAAAGGCTAGTTTTCCAGCGTCCCCTTCCACGAGCAAACCATACTCCGCATCGCGCACGGTGAATTCCATACGGTCCCCACTTTCCACCTGGAAGGTCACGTAATAGGTAGTGGAGGATGTGGTATGGCTCATCGCGTTCGTGTCGTGATGATTGTGATGGTAATAGCTCACATCCGCACGCTTGGCGACG